>JBEBTF010000109.1:0-13150 GCA_040393865.1 Planctomicrobium piriforme
CCCGCCACAAATGGTCGACCGTCTCAACACGCTGAATTAGAGCAGTTTGCTCTACCGAGTGCCCGCGCAGCGGCCGTTTCGATTGATGAAATGCAACTCCCCGCGTGGCGGAAGCGTGGAAATGATTTTGCAAGGTGCTCTAATCAGAAACAGACACTCATCGCGAAGCAATCGTCCCCGCTCCAGACAGACACGGTCCACTGCAGTCTTCACCGCATCTTTCGCCGCATCTGCCGATGATTCCCCATGCACGACCTCCCTTATCTCGTCCGCCTCGGCAATCGCCTGAATCAGGGATTGCAGGGATTTTCCAGCGTACGACGTGATACTCACGCTCAGTTTCTGTTGCAGTTCCAACAATCCGACGGGGGATTTCGTGGCCGGGATGGTGACTCTGATCTTTATTACACCAGCTTTGCCATTCGAGCCCTCTGGATGCTCGACCGCCTGACGCCGGACATCGGCGCTTCCGTCAGTGAGTACCTGAAAGGGCTCTGGTCGCCAGATTTGAACACGCTGGACCAAATGAACTGGCTCTCAACCTCGCTCGCACTTGAAGTTGCCGGCGGTTCCAGTCCGATTGCGAACGTTGAGGAACTACAGACTCTTATTCCCCAGAGAATTGAAGCAACCAGAACAGGGGACGGGGGATACTCCAAAACAACTGAAGGCGCAACCGGAAGTACCTATCAATCCTTTCTGGTCTTGCTGACCTACCAGCTTTTGGGGCTCAAACTTCCTCGCCCCAATGCTTTAATTCAATTCCTTTACGATCGCCAACGGGAAGACGGCGGATTTGTCGAGATCGCCCCGATGCGCCGAAGTGGCACCAATCCAACCGCCGCCGCGGCAGCGATTCTGCAAGAGTTGAACGTTCTGGATCGGGAGACTCGAAATGATATCGAGGCGTTTCTCAAAGACGTGAAATGTCAGGATGAAGCCGGATTTACTGCAAATACACGAATTCCCTTCGCTGACAGCCTCTCAACATTCACCGCCGTTTTAACAACACAAAACCTGCAACTCCGCCCCGCTTATCGCCGAGACGATGTGATCCAGTGGCTGACGTCTCAACTCGAATTCCCAACCGGAGGCTTTCGGGCCGCCACCTGGGACAATCAGGCTGACGTCGAGTACACATTCTATGGGTTGGGATTGCTCGCCCTTCTCGATGCTGGCAACGACGCCAATCCCAAAGAACCGGATACAACCGGTAAAAGTGACTCTTCAAGCCCAACTCAGAAGTGATTTTCCAGCACGGATGGTTTCGCAAATTCCGGGCGACCTCCTAGAATGGTCCTTTACTTTTCCGAGTACGCCTCGTCATCGGAGATGGCCTGACAGGCGAATCGGCAGATTTTTGTGCAGGAAAGTTTGCATGGCGACTTCTTCCGTTCCAACTTCTCTTGAATCCTCGGACCCCGCAATCTGGGGAGCGATTCAGCACGAACGCCGCCGTCAGGTGGAAGGTCTGGAGTTGATCGCCAGCGAGAACTACACCAGCGCCGCCATTCAGGAAGCAGCTGGCACGATCCTCACCAATAAGTACGCAGAAGGTTACCCAGGCCGTCGCTACTATGGCGGGTGCGAATTCGTCGACGATGTCGAAACCCTTGCCCGTGACCGTGCCAAGCAACTCTTCGGGGCTCAACACGCAAACGTTCAGCCGCACGCTGGCTCACAGGCCAACATGTCGGTCTACTTCTCCGTTCTGAAGCCAGGCGACACCATTCTCGCTATGAATCTGGCTCACGGGGGACACCTGACGCACGGAATGAACCTGAACTTCTCAGGTCAGTTGTACAACGTCATTCCTTACGGCGTTCGTGAGAGCGATCACCGCATCGACTTCGATCAGGTTGCCAAGCTGGCTCGTGAACACAAGCCAAAGATGATCGTTGCTGGGGCAAGTGCCTACCCACGCGAAATCGATCACCCGAAGTTCGCAGAAATCGCTCGCGAAGTCGGGGCCTATCTGTTCGTCGATATGGCTCACTACGCCGGGTTGGTTGCTGGGGGAATTCACAACAACCCAGTTGAAGTTGCGGACTTCGTTTCCTCAACTTCACACAAGACCCTTCGTGGACCACGTTCTGGCTTCGTTCTCTGCCGTGAAGAACACGCCAAGAATCTTGATAAGACCGTCTTCCCTGGCCTTCAGGGGGGACCGTTGATGCACATCGTTGCAGCCAAGGCCGTCTGCTTCCACGAAGCACTGCAGCCATCCTTCAAGGCCTATGCACGACAAGTCGTGGACAATGCTCAAGTGCTGGCTGAAACCCTGATGGCAGGCGGAATTCGTCTCGCCAGCGGCGGAACAGACAACCACCTGATGCTCTGTGACGTCACTGCAATCGGGTTGTCCGGCAAGATCGCTGAAGAAGCTCTGGATAAGTCTGGAATCACTGTTAACAAGAACATGATTCCGTTCGATCAGCGTAAGCCAATGGACCCAAGCGGTGTCCGCGTCGGAACAGCTGCTCTGACGACTCGCGGCATGAAGCAGGATGAGATGAAGAAGGTCGGAAGCTGGATCCTGCAGGTTCTGAAGTCCGTCGACAATCAAGCTGAGCTGGAACGAATTCGCAAAGAAATCGCCGAGTTCGCCAGCAACTACTCAGTTCCAGGGATTCAGTAATCCCCCTGATTCTCCGCTTTGATGCCCCTGTTTTTTGAAACAGAAACCGCATTCAATTCGGCGACGCTATTAACAAAAATCCCGCCTCCGGAAATTCTGGAGGCGGGATTTTTTTACCGATTCTGACGCTGTCGACTGCACTCGATCACAACAGCGCGGTTCAAACTTAAGCTCCTCAGTGCCTTCGACCTGTCCCGGACTGGACCGCAAGCACTGGCTGAGCACGATCTCCACTGCAGAGCACAACCAGCAAGTTCGAAACAAGTTGATCTCGCTGATCAGCGGCAACTTCAAGATTTGCTGCCTGCAATCGGGTCACGGCATCCTGAACAATCTCGACTGCTCCTTCAACAATCGTCTTGCGAGCGTCGATCAACGCCTGAGCCTGCTGCCTCATCAACATTGCCTGTGCAATTTCAGGGGCGTATGTCAGGTCGTTCAGACGGACATTCAGCACACGAATCCCTGCTGGATCAACCGCTTTCTGGAGTTCGACGACAAACGACTGCTCAACTGTCTCAGACTCTTTCTTCAAGCAGGGAATATTTTCATCAGCTGACTCATAGGGATACTGGGAGGCGACACGTTTCACCACTGCCCCCGCCTGATCAGCGAGGAAATTGTGATAGTCCACGACATCCAGTGCGGCCTTATAGGTATCCGCCACCCGATAGACGACGACCGCACTGATCTGAATCGGATTTCCGTTCTTTTCCACAACGGTCGTCCCATGAATCTCAAGCGTACGATCTTGCGTTGAAATTCGATGCAGCGTGCGTCCGACAGGATGAATCCAGCAGATTCCCTGCTTGGTCAACGTTCTTACGTACTTCCCGAATCGCAAAACAACGATCTCTTCCCGTGGTCCGAGAATGATGAAACCGAGCAGAAGAATCGGGGGAAAGATGATCGAAACGATCCAGACAATCGCGATCTCCATATTCCCTTCAAGCTCATCCGGTCGAAACGTTCTCTGACTGACTTGCGACTGCTGCCGGTTCATTGATTTGCCCTTTTATGATCACAGTCCAGCTAGACCGTATCGGTCTAGCATGTGGCCGCGCAGCAGCGTTCTCAATAAGAGAAACGTTGAATCCCGCGTGCCAGATTCGCCTCATAATTTCTGGAAGTGCGCTAATACTCCGCTTATCCAGGAACGAGACCAGGAACAAAGCAGATCAAAAATCTCCTCTGTTTCAATCACGATTTCGCTGACAACCGAAATTGGATCCAGCCTGAGCATCTCACTGGAACAATGACATGACTCCCTTACGAAACCCTGTTGTTTGCCTGTCAGCATCACCTTAAGAAGTCCGACTCGGAGAGGGGAAAGGACGGGAATCGCTCCCAAAGGATGCGTTAAATGGCAAAATCAGAACAGGTCACACTTCAATAGAATTGGATGTTAAAAATCGATCATTTTCGATAAGATGTGATTCACTCTTGGTCATCTTTTGTACAGAATTACTGCTCCGAAATTTGATTTTCCTGAATCAGGCTTCCAATCTCGCGTAAAATTCACCGTGTTGAATTGCGATCCATTGGAAGCCAAACGCCCGCCTGTTTGTTTCTTCGTTGTCAGAGCAACTGAAGTTTTCTTCGGTCTGGAAGAGTTTCCCTATGACCTCTTCTTCTCCATCTGAACCAACGGCAAATTCTCGATGGATCTGGCCATTTGAGATTCTTGAGCAAATTGGCGAAGGGGGAATGGGCGTTGTTTATCGGGCGCGATATGTCGTCAATGGTCGACAGGTCGCCCTGAAGATGGTGCCCACGGAAATTGCTGACAAAACCGCCCTCGCCCGCTTTGAGCGAGAGCTTGAAATTCTCAAAACACTGAAGCACCCCAATATCGTCCGCTGCTTCGGAGGAGTCTGCGAGAACAAGCGACGGTTCTATGCAATGGAGCTTCTCGAAGCAGGCTCACTTGAAGACCAGCTTCAAGCCAGAGGAAAGTTTGCCTGGGAACAAGTCGTCCAGTACGGCATTCAGATGTGCAGCGCCCTGAAGTGTTCGCACGAGATGGGAGTTGTTCACCGTGACATCAAGCCAAGTAACTTCCTGCTGACGCCTGAAGGCCAACTCAAACTCAGCGACTTCGGCCTCGCGAGTGTCTCATCCGCCAACAAGATCACAGCGGCAGGAAAGACGGCTGGAACATTTCTTTACATGGCCCCGGAGCAGATTCGTGGCCATGAAGTCACTCCACAAACAGACCTCTATGCTCTGGGCTGTGTCCTGTTTGAACTGATCACAGGGGAAGTTCCGTTCCTGGGTGAGACCGCCGGAGCAACACTGCACCAGCATTGCTTCTCCCCTCCACCGCGCCCAACTGAGAAGGCTTTGGACTGCCCGCTGCAACTGGAACGCCTCATCCTGAAATTGCTGGAGAAAGAGGCTTCAAAGCGTCCGGAGTCTGCAGAGGCAGTCGCAAGAGAACTGTCTGAAATTGACCAGTCCTCAATGGTCATCCAAAAGTCAGAGATTGGAAAAAACTTCCCCACCGGATATCAGGCTTCTCTCTCAGCGCGGAAGGAACAGTACGAAGAGACGAAGGAGGTCCCTCCTCGCATTCATCTGCCACCTGTGCTGGAAGGACTTCCACGAAAGATCCCTCAATCAATCGCGGTGCTGGCCACACTTCTTGCCGTATCATTCATCGTGAATGGCCTGCTGTTCCTTCAGAAACCAACAGACCCACGCTGGCAAGCCGAGTGGAAAAATGCCCTCACACACCAGGACCCGACGGTTCGAGTGGCGGCTCTCAACACCCATGCCCGTCTGGCGAAAGATGAGCCGGGCCAAGTCGCAACCCTGTCCAGATCGCTCGAAGACCCGATTCCAGCGGTGCGTGCAGCGGCAGTTCAGGGCTTGGGAGAAGCGGGAGCCGCAGCAAATGGACGACTCCCGGTCCTGATCAAAATGCAGAAGAACGATGCAGACGAAAATGTTCGTATCGCCGCGTCATGGGCGGTCGAGCAAATTCGGGCTGCAACTCCCCCGTTCCGCATGCCGTGGGGAACCATGATTGCCGTCACTCTGTTTCTGAGTGCGGCCGGACTTGGTTTTTATGCATGGAAGAAGCTACAGGAAGCGTAATAAACCCATTCCTGAAGACAACCTCTTACTGCTGCTTACCCATCGTCAACCGCATAAAGGCCGTTTCCAGGTTGACTTCTTCTTCGCGGAATTGCTTCAGACGGAACCCGTTTTGAATCAGCGCCGGAACAAGGGGCGAGTAATCTTCGATTCCGGATTTCAGCGTCACGCAAATCGTTGTCCCTCTCATCGAGACTTCTGCGACTTCGTCCATCTGCTCCAGTAACTTCGCAGCATCTTCGTGACGTTCCATCACTTTAATCTCAAGCAAGATCGCCTGTCGGGCCAGCTGCATCACCTCATCCACGACATTGTCGACCAGCATGATTCCCTTCTCGATCATGCCAACACGAGTACAGACGTCCGCGAGTTCTGGCAGAATGTGACTCGAAACGATCACCGTCTTCTGCATTGAACCGAGCCGTCGCAGCAGCCCACGCATCTCAATTCGGGCTCGTGGATCGAGACCACTGGCTGGTTCATCAAGAAGCAGCACCTGCGGATCATGCAGCAAGGTTCTGGCGAGTCCAACACGCTGCGTTTGTCCGCGAGACAACTGGCTGACCATGGCGTCCCGTTTGAACCCCATGTCGACCAGTTCCAACTTTTCTTCGCAGACCTTACGACGGCGAGGCCCGTTAATTCGATAGGTCGATGCGAAGAATTCGAGGTACTCCATCACCGTCATGTCGTCATAAACGCCGAAGAAGTCTGGCATGTAACCAACAAGGCGGCGAATCTCAGCTGGATCAGAATAAATCGACTTACCGCAGACATAACACTCCCCATAATCCGGGTTGAGGAGTGTCGCAATCATGCGCATGGTCGTCGTTTTTCCAGACCCGTTCGGACCGATGAACCCGAAGACATCCCCTTCTTTCAGAGACAGAGAAATCTCGTTTGCTGCGATCAGGTTACCGTATCGCTTCGTCAGCTTGATTGTTTCAATCACAGTTCAGGTCTCGTGAGTCTGAATCAACAGGGATACCGCAGAAGGTTCAGCGAACTCTCTGATCAAATCTGATTATCTTCGGTAATTCAAAATATCGGTCGATGGCGGAGCATCTGACGAACGCTCCGCTGGTTTGACTGGCAGAATGAAGCGAACCAGAACTGTCCGTTCGTCCTCAGGGAGTACCTGATCATTCAACTTCACCGTCAGTGGCGAAATCTTCATGCGCCCAATCAACACTGCACGATGCAGTTTCAACAGCTCCGAAACATCCAATCGGCTTAATGACTGATTCTGCAACGTCGTGTACTGCTCTCCGCCCAGTACCTGATAGAAGCTGGTTGTCAGCCCGATGAGAAACGGATTAATGCTCATCGTGTCGTACGCAGAGAGACGCATTTCCGCTTCAGAATCAATGCTGTCCGAAGCCTTCGCCAGTCGCTCCAGTTCCGTCAGCAATCGTCCGCGTAACAGATTCGATCCTGCATCTGCGAGATTCCAGTCTTTCCCTGCTGCGAGTGGAGCTGGCTTTCCATTAGGACCGCTGCGGTCGAAAAAAGCAAAGTCATTGTATGCGAGAAACCAGTCCGTGAGTTCTCCCGGCAACTGATGTCGAACCGTTCCAACGAGACGATTGATCCCAGCCTCACTGAGCTGGCTGGTAACGGGTAATGCTTTCTCGTCCAACTCAGAATTCCATTCACTGGCAATCGTTCCCGACGACCAGATATTGACTGGAAAGTTCAGGATTCCGTTTCCATTGGAATTGAACGCATATGAAGGCAGCGAGTCATCGACACCACCGGTTCGATACATTCCGCGGAAGCCCTCTCCCGGTCGATTCACCCAGGAGACGGAAACTGGTTGAGAATTGGAGGACTGAGATTCTTTCACGTCACCAAGATCAGCGGAGTTCGCTTCCGCGTTGATCGCCACTCGCTGATTCACATCACTGTAAAACCCGAACCATGAACGTACGGAGACGTTCCGACTTGCTGTGTCGATATCAACCAATTCGATCTGCCGAGAAATGGCCTCGTGTTGATTGACACGGTTTCCATAAGCGTAAGCCAATCCAGCCACGAGAAACGACCAGCCAGCGACAGTCACCCATGTCAGCTCCGGACGCTTCAGCACCTTGGTGACAATCCAATAATCCAAAGGACCGATCACGAGAGCGAAGAGCACGATCCAGCCAATCACCTGCCAGTGAGAAGGCCGGGAAATCCCTGCGAAGTGATCCAGGCTTTGATTCAACTGCATCTGGACATCAGTGACCGCAGCCGGATTCAACTCTGATGCGGCGTTAGCTTTCGCGAGTCGTGCAGCGGCAACATCGCTCGGGTTCGGCAATCCGGCGAGAACGATGGCAAACTGTCCTTGAGACTCCGGTTCCCAGTTCACCAAAGGCGGACAATCCATTCGGATGGCGAGCATCGTGACGTGCCCGAGCCCGTAAGCTGCGCGAATGACCAGCGACTCTGACAGACCACTGGCAATAACAGTTCCATCCAATTTGTTGAACTGTCCTGCTGGTAACGTTGTCAGAGTCCGTAGCGTCGAACTTCGAGGAACGAGTTCGTTCAACCCAGTTAACTTAACAACTTCAATCTTTCCCTTAGGCAAGATTGGCAACCATGAAGCAAATGGACTCTCATTTAGTGCTGAAACGGCGTCTCCCACCGGAACGATCAAACGCCCCCCCTGTCGCACCCAATCACGAATGGAACTGGATACTTCATCGGTAACTGCGGTATCTCCAGCAATCACCAGAGCGTCAATTCCGTCCAATGCTTTTCCGGTCCACAACGGGCCTGTCGCATCCGCGAACTCGACGAATCGGACAAGTTCTTCACGACTTTGATTCCATCGTTCCATCCCTTTGCTCAGCATCGGCTGCTTTCCAAGAGCAAGCCAAAGTTGAGTTGAGAGCTTGATCGGGCTGATCTGTTCGGCCCCGTTACTACGCAACGTCACATGAGTCAGCGGCTTGTGACCGATCGCAGTTTCCGAATCATACAACTGCACCTGAACCGAGCCATCAATGCGACCAGAACGGGCCAGCCCTCGAACATGAACAGGCTTGCCTTCCAAACGAATCGCCGGCAATGGCTGCAATGTGGCCTGACCATCGGGGTCAGCGGTGCGAATGGCAGGATAGAGCGTTGTGCCAGCGGGCCCGGAAACATCAAATTCAACCGGAGTCCACCGACCGACTTTAAAGGTTCCATTGAACCCAACTTTTACGTCGGAGATTTCAACCGGTTCGCCATCCGCCTTCACCAACGAAGAGGAAGCTCCGCAGATCCCGAGAACCATCACCCAGCAGGCAAAGAATCGCCTGATGGCTGCAAGGCCCGGGAGTCGGTCAATCAGGAGGCCGCAAGCAGTGTGAATAGTGTGTTCGAAGTTCACGAGTTTGAATTCGAATTGAAATGAACAACAGGCGCAAACGCCCATTGAGAGAATCGGATATGTGACACCGCTAAGAACAAAGCGACTCCTGAGTTTCCTAGAGTCCGTTCCACTCGCTCTGTTCTATTTCAGCAAGGACATCATACGAAAGTTCGTTCCGCAAAAGGAAGGTTCCGAAGAACCACTCCCCCTAATGCCCTCTGGAATTCCCCGACGGGACATCCACCAATTCCTGAACGTGTCGAAATGCTGCGTCGAGACGCACCACGACTCCTCACCGAAAAAGCTCACTGCTTTTTAACAATTCAATGCTCTCGCTAAAGATGGAACAAACGGTTCTCCCCACCCAGAAAGAACTCGGAACATCTAGCGTGTTCGTTGCCTGATGTGATTGCTGATCGGTCAATGTTCCGTCACAATATCAGACAGTGGAACGTCGACTGTGAAGAGTCACGAGAAAATACGCTGTCAAAAGCGTGCATGACAGGCCACGAAGCTGGCGATCCCCCTTTCGAGTCAACCTCACGGCATGTCCAACAAACGGACACGCCAAACTCTTCACGAAACACGTTCCAATCGAACATTACAGCTTTCGCAGCCTGCAGAACCGTTCTAAAAACTGACACTGGAACCCTGCCCCGGTCTGCGAAATAACGTGTCTGGATAGCATTACGTGGCAGTTGATTCTCCCTATACCCATGACCAGTTGACTGCGATCGGGCTGAGTCCAGAGCGGCTCCCCAAACACATCGCCATCATCATGGACGGCAACGGTCGATGGGCACAGAACCGCGGATTGCCACGAATTGAAGGGCATCGCCGAGGCGTTTCCAGTGTTCGCGCCGTTGTCGAAGAAGCGGCCAGACTTGGGATTGAGCAGTTGACTCTCTACTGCTTCAGCAGTGAAAACTGGAAGCGTCCGCGACTTGAGCTTGAACTTTTGATGGGGTTGCTGCAACGGTTTGTCATTGCTGAACGTAATGAAATCATGCGGCAGGACATTCGTTTCTCCACGATCGGACGCACCGATCGACTTCAACCTCGCATCATGAGCGAGGTCAACACGACAATTGAAATCTCCCGGGATAATCCAGGGATGCACCTCTGCCTTGCTCTGGACTACGGAGCACGTGACGAAATCGTCGAAGCGACCAAAAGAATCGCTCTGAAAGTCCAGTCAGGGGAACTCTCTGCGGACGAGATCAACGAACAGACCATTTCATCGCACCTCTATACGGCAGGCATGGCTGACCCGGATCTGGTGATTCGCACGGCAGGAGAAATGCGGATCAGCAACTTTCTGCTCTGGCAGATCAGTTATGCAGAAATCTGGGTCACAGAAACGTTGTGGCCAGACTTCCGACAACAGCATCTGCTGGCCGCACTTCAGGACTACGCAGGCCGAGAACGACGTTTTGGCGGCCTAAAATCCGTATAGACGAAACAATCATTCAAACCCAAAAAACCGCTGAACGCGGACAGCCTGAAGATTCGACAAACTCTACACGACACAATCGGAAAAAAGCACTGTTTCAGGAGTTATGTCATCGCAAACCGTTCCGAGGTTCGAAAGGATGGATACGGATGTTTGCGCACCAGAACTGGTCAGCTTGCGTTTTCTGTAAGACAATTGCAGAAATCGCAGGGAACGATCGCTGCAGAGTTTCGATTCTGTAGAAAACTCGACTAGACTGATTGACCAGACAGACGAAACTCACCTGTTCGGATTGAAGTGCTCTCCCCACGAGCGTGAATTTACACCGCAGAGGAAATCATTGTGCTTCCCTCGTTGCTCCAATTGCTGAACCGAAAAAATGCCGCCAGAGCGGTTGTCTGTTGTGCATTGCTGGCCGGAAGTCAGGCGGCACATGCACAAGTGACTCGTGGGTTTGACAGAACTGCTCCAGCAACAGCGAGCGCCGTTGAACTTTCACGTCAACCAGACTACTGGACAATGGAAGTCCAGATGAAACCTGTTCGTCTGGTCTGGATTAACGAAGTCAACCCGGTTAACGGCGAGACAACCAAAACACAAATCTGGTATCTGGCCTGGCGATCCATCGTCCGTCCGGTGACACCGCAGGAAACCCCGGATTCACTCCCGGTCAACACCCTTGACCCCCTCCCTGGCCCGCTGAAGTTCATCCCTCAGATGACTCTCGTCACGTATGACGATCCAGCCACTGAAGTCCCCAAGCAGATCATTCAGGATGAGATCCTGCCTGCGGCGATTTCCCAGTTGAGACAGGTCGAACGAAATACATACCTCGACATGGTCAATGTCGTTCAGGACCTCCCTGAAGCGACTCCAGCCGATGCGGAAGATCAGAAGTGGATCTACGGGGCGACGACCTTCAAAGGGGTGAATCCAGACACTCGCTTCTTCAAGATTGTCTTGGGCGGATTTACCAACGGTTACGAAGTTCGAGCAGACGCTGGAAGCGAGCCGCAAACCTGGCGAAAAGTGATCGTCCAACGATTCCACCGGCCAGGCGATCGCTTTGATCCAAACAACAGCGAGTTCCTGTACTCAGGAGCTCCAGAATGGGTCTACCAACCCGATCCAGCCAGCACAAAGACTGTCTCCGCCGAGTAGTTCATAGTTTCAGATCACCGAACGTGAACCACAAACGCCGAGTCTCCTTCACTCAGAAGAAGACTCGGCGTTTTTCTTTTTAGAATGCAAAAACTCCACTCCAAGTGAGTACACTGAAAAACGCAGAACACCGGACATTGTGAGGCAAAACCTGTTTTTCGACAGCGAACATTGTCGACGGAGCATCGCTAAACAATGAGCTGTTAACTGAGAAGCATACGATGATTTCAACCAGCAATTCATCCCCGGGAAGAGAGCCTGTCACAGAGTGGATCTCGTCGAAACTTACCCTTCCACTAAAACTCACGCCGATTCTTTGGTGCATCTTTGGTCTGCACTTCTACCTACACCCGGCAGGGCCCCCAATAGAAGAGGGCTACAGAAGTTTTAGGCCGGGCGTGGGAGAACTCATTGCAGGAGGCTTTTTAGTACTCGGGTTCGCGATACAGGTAATCACGACCGGATCATTATTGAAGGTGGGGATCAGGCAGTCTGGCGATCAGCAACAGATCGTGATATCGAACTGGCGGAAAACCGAGATCGTTTCGCCCCGGGATATCATCTTCATTGAAGACCTGATGTGGTTCACAATGAGACCGTGCGTGTTAAAGAAGTCTTATCCCGGAGTGTTCGGAAAGTGGATACAATTCACGCCGCGAGTTTGCTTACACACAGGATTAACCGGCCCTCACCCAGACGTCGAGAAACTAAAATCGCTGGTTGCGCAAGCGAAAATCGAAATCAATGAAGAGCGACGTGGCAGACATTAGCTACCGATCGCGCCAGAGCGAAAGAAGGGGGAACCATGCCAAGCGAGAATACGTCACGCCCCTTCATCACGAGCACCCCGGGCGTGTTTTTTGCATTAGGAATCTTTTGCCAACTCGCTGGAGTATTCTCACTGCTGCTTGTTTACATGATCGGGAACGATTCAATAGAAGACGCGACAGCCATAGCACATATCGGACTCAACGGCTCTCTGTTTGTATCGACCGTCTTCTTTGTCACTGCCCTCAGCTTCGCCGGTGCCATAAGTTGGCAGAGTCCTCGAGTGCTACTAGTCCTTGCTTTCCAGCTTGCCTGTGTCGCCCTCACCGCTGGCTTTTACATTTCCTGCAGACAACACGAAATTAATGCGGACCTTCATGCCATGACTGGATGGTTATGCACTGCAGCCATCTTTCTTTCAACTCCTTCAATTGAGAAGAAGAATCGGCGAAGGGAAACGATGCGAATTCTTTTGAAAGGTGCAAAGTGACGTCGCCCTACTTGCACAACCTTTACCCTTAAGGCTTCCTTGTCATCCGATACTCATAAAGGAGTTTGACCGCAAAGTACGCTGAGAGTACCGCGGCGGCAAGGCAGCCTAGAATTTGCCCCACAGAAGGCCAACGCCCATCGATCAATGTGACCGATGTATTCCCAACACTAATGGCATACGTGCGTTGTG
>JBEBTF010000110.1:0-13129 GCA_040393865.1 Planctomicrobium piriforme
GCTGCCCAGTTCGAACAACTCCCAACCGTTGGACCAGCGACACAGGTTCAGCAATCCGACCGCGCTGCTCAGGCAGCCGCTCCCGGCGTTATTGCTCCTGAGAAGAAGGGGCAGAAATGAACTGGCAGGATTGTCGCTGGATGACACTGTTTACACTCGCGCTCGTTGCAATTGGGATCTGGCTGCAGATTCCGAGAAGCCGCAACTGGCCGCGCTGGATTGGCATGACTGCGGTGATTTTGGGGGGAATCGGACAGTTCCTCTGTCTCCGTATCCCAGAATCGCCACTGGTGAATGAACTGCTGTTCTGGCTGTTCGGGGGCGGGGCTCTGTTCTTCGGTGTCCTGATGGTCACTGGGCGCAAGCCGGTTTACTGCGCTCTCTGGTTCGCCATGGCGACTTTGTCGACTTGCTGTCTTTTCCTTCAGCAAAGCGCTCCGTATCTGGCAGCAGCAACGATCATCGTCTATGCCGGAGCAATTGTCGTGACCTTCGTGTTCGTCATCATGCTTGCACAACAAGCAGGAGCGACCGCCTATGATCAACGTTCACGCCAGCCTGGACTGGCTGTTGTTGCAGCCTTCGTTCTACTGGGAGCAATCCTCACAGTTTTGAATCAATCCAGCAGCAAGCTGATCGCAGTCACTCCACCCCCAGCATCAGCTCCATCTTCAGACGTTGCAGCTGCTGAAGAAGCTGACGCACCTGCTGAGTCAGACAAGCCTGCAGTGGAAGTTGCGAATTCACTGAGCCATCCTCGGCCGGGCGAATCGCTCGGGACACTGCATGGAACAGGACGATCATTGTTTGGTGATTACCTGTACGCAGTTGAATTGGCCGGAACGCTGTTGCTGATTGCCAGTGTTGGCGCAATCGTGATCGCCCCACGAAGAGGACAGGGGACATAAATGACCGGTGACATTGAACGCTACCTGGCAGTGGCAGCTGGACTTTTCGCAATTGGGGCGATCGGTTTTTTGACCCGACGCAACCTGATTCTGTTGTTCCTGTCCGTTGAATTGATGATGCACGGGGTCGGCCTGACATTCGTCACCTTCAGCCGTATGCATTTCACACTCGAAGGTCAGGCGATGACGGTGTTCTCGCTGACCGTTGCCGCGTGTGAAGCTGGACTGGCACTCGCATTGATATTAGCTCTCTTCCACATCTCTCGTTCACTGGACGTCGAGTTGTGGTCCGACTTGAGAGAACCTGACTTGTCGATTCCGATTTCACCATCAGACCTCGACCCGGTCACTCCACCGGAAGAACAGGAGTTCCCGAAGCTGACACCTGCAGGACGCGCCCCAGTGTTCCCGCGAAAGCCAGTCGTGATCAAAACGTCTGGTTCAATGTCACGAAAAGTGTAAGTGTCGCCCAGGTTCTACTGAGTTCTATCCCCTACTGTGATGGCCGGTTCAATGTCTCATACGGTTCTGTGGCTGATTCCTCTGGCTCCGCTGGTTGCCGCGATTTTCATTGCGCTGCTGGGACCAAAGTTCCTCCGCGAAAAGAGCCATCTGCCATGTATCCTGGGCTTGCTGGTTTCTTTTTTCAGCTCGCTGTTTCTCCTGTTCAACCTTGTTCCACAAGGGTTTGGAGAACATGGCCATGACATCGCAGCACTCGCAACGGGTTATGATTTCCTCTCGTTCGGACAACTGACAGCCCGGCTCGATCTTCGTGCCGATGCCATGACAGCAATCATGCTGTCGATGGTCACTGGTGTCAGTACACTGGTCGCGATTTTCTCAAGCGGCTATATGCACGGGGACAAGGGATACGCCCGATTCTTTGCGGCCGTTTCCCTGTTCGTGTTCTCGATGTGCCTGCTGGTTCTGGCAAGCAATCTGGTCGTTCTTTTTGTCGGATGGGAACTCGTCGGTCTCTGCAGCTATTTGTTGATCGGGTTCTGGTTCCAGAAGCCAAGTGCCGCGACTGCCGCAAAGAAAGCATTTGTTGTTAACCGAATCGGTGACTTCGGCCTGTTGTTGGGGATTTTCCTGACATGGACCACCTTTGGAACCGTTGATTTCGTTCAACTGTTCAGCAATCACGAGCAATTTATCGAAGTTGCTCAGGCGAACCCTGGGACGCTGACAGCGATTTGTCTGTTATTATTCCTCGGGGCAATCGGGAAGTCGGCCCAGTTTCCACTGCATGTCTGGTTGCCGGACGCGATGGAAGGTCCGACACCGGTGAGTGCGCTGATTCACGCTGCGACCATGGTCACAGCAGGGGTTTACCTCGTAGCACGCTGCACACCACTGTTTCTGGCAGCACCAGACGCTCAGTTGATCGTCGCCGGAATCGGCGCCACAACGGCCCTTCTCGCTGCGTTGATTGCATTGACTCAAACGGACCTCAAACGAGTCCTGGCCTATTCAACGGTCAGCCAGTTGGCATTCCTGTTCATGGCACTGGGAGCAGCAGCAGGTCTGGAATCTCCAACTCCAGCGATTTCAGCAGCGATGTTCCACCTGTTCACGCACGCGTTCTTCAAGGCTCTGTTGTTCCTCGCAGCAGGAAGCGTGATGCATGCCATGGGCGATGTCATCGATATGCGTCGCTTCAGCGGCTTGCGTAAGGCATTGCCCGTCACACACTGGACCTTCCTCTGCGGAGCACTGGCACTGGCTGGGTTTCCGTTGCTTTCCGGGTTCTGGAGCAAAGACGAGATCCTCGCAGTTCTGGCAGACGCGAGCAAAGACCCATTCCACGGCAGCTTCTTCAATGGGATCTACTGGATTGCTTCCGTCACGGCATTGTTAACAGCGTTCTACACATTCCGGGCCTACTTCATGACATTCTGGGGTCCAGAAAAGTTCCCGGAGGAAGCAGGACATCACCCACACGAAGCAACACCAGCAATGGCCTGGCCACTGCGAATTCTGGCTGTATGTGCAGTCGGAGTCGGGTTCCTTCTTGGCCCAACCGGCTACTTCGGACACTATCTTCATCACACCATTGGATTCCCGGAAGCTGGCGAGCATGTTATGCACGTCAACATCATGGTCATCAGCGGAATTGTTGCCCTGATCGGGATCGGACTGGCGTGGAAGTTCTATGTTCAATCACCGGAACTCCCCGGCAAAGTCGCTCGCACTTTCCAGCCGCTTTATGAGCTTTCCTATCACAAGTTTTTCATTGATGAGATCTACTATTTTCTCATCGTGTTGCCTTTACGACGGTTTGCGCAAATCTGCTCAGACTCTGATATTGGAGTAATTGATCGTACAGTGAATGCAATCGGCTGGCTGCCGCGACTGGTCAGTTGGGTTCCAAGAGTCTTCCACAACGGTCTCACCCCGGCTTATGCCATGGTGATGTTTGTAGGAGTGGTCGCTGGTGTTCTCTATGTTGTGTCGTTCCTGCCCAAGTAATTGAGTAGTGACATAACCTCCGATTGTGTTTGTCGGCATTTCGTCTCAGATGGTGACTGATTTATGTTAATCCTCCTCCTTGCCAGCCTCGGCCTTCCGCTGATCACAGCAGTTTTGTTGCTGCTGTTTCGCGGGTCCATGGCCGCCGACAATGCCCGGTGGATTGCACTGGCAGGCGCGCTGGTAACCGCATGCTCCGCTTTTGCCCTGCTCAGCGAGTATCAGCGACTTCCAGCAAAAAATGACATCGCTGTCAGCCCGGTGAACCCTGGGTTTGAACATTCGTTTCCATGGATTCAATTGAAACCGGGAACCGCAGTTGAAGGTGAACCTGCAACAACCGGTTATTCATTCAGTCTTCAGCTTGGCGTCGATGGAATCAGCGTCGTCATGATTCTGCTGACGGCTCTCCTTGGGATTTCATCGATCCTGATTTCCTGGGAATCCATCAAAGAACGTCAAGCAGAGTTCTATGCATCCCTGCTCGCTCTGCAGGCCGGAGTCACTGGTGTCTTCTGCGCCTTCGATCTCGTTCTGTTCTATGCGTTCTTTGAAATTACACTGATTCCACTGTTCTTCCTGATTCTTGTTTGGGGGGGAACTGAACGACGTGCCGCGGCACTCAAGTTCTTTATCTATACATTCTGCGGCAGTGTGATCACTCTGCTCGGACTCGTCAGTCTGGTTCTGCACGCTGCGAATGCTGGCGTAGCGAATCCAAGTTCCATCCCTGCACTCGCTGCATGGTTGAAGGCGAATCCTCTCGATCCACAACTTCAAACGGTGTTATTCCTCGCTGTCTCTGCCGGGTTTCTGGTGAAAGTTCCAGTTTTCCCATTCCATACATGGCTGCCACTGACATACATGCAGGCACCAATCGCGGGGACAATCTTCGCATCAGGCGTCCTTGCGAAACTCGGAGTCTACGGGTTCCTTCGACTCTGCATTCCGTTCTTTCCTGAAGCCTGCCTCACCGTTGGTATTCCCCTGATGGGAACTCTGGCTGTGATCGGAGTCATCTATGCTTCCCTGTGTTCATTAGCACAGCGTGACATTCAACGACTCGTTGCTTACAGCAGTATCGCTCACCTTGGATTCTGCATCATTGGCTTGTTTGCATTGAACGCGGAAGGAATTGCCGGGGGCGTTCTCCAAATGGTCAACCACGGGTTGTCGACCGCTGCTCTCTTCCTGTTGGTTGCCATGATTCACGAGCGTTACCAGACTCGTAACATTGACCAGCTTGGTGGAATTGCATCGCAACTCCCATTACTGAGTTGCACCCTGGTCTTCATCTCGATGGCCAGTATCGGATTGCCGGGGCTTAACGGATTCACCGGAGAATTCCTGTCACTGTCCGGGATGTTTGCACGTCATCCGGTCTACGCCGCACTCGGGGCGACTGGTGTGATCCTTGGAGCATGGTATCTGCTGACCATGTTGCAACATGTGATTTTTGGACCAGCTCGGAAAAACAGCGAAACCGCAGCACCTGTTTCGGATTTGAATCTCCGTGAGGTGATGGCTCTGGCTCCATTGGCGGTACTGTGCCTCTGGATCGGTGTCTACCCTAAATCCGTTCTCGATGTCATTGAGCCGGATGTAAAATCCATCTCGTCCCTGTATTCAAACGCTGTGCAGAATGACGCTGTACAGCAGACTCAATTCAATTCCGATGACGCAGGGGTTGCCCCCCTGGTGTCCCATGATCTCAGGAGTGTATCGCGTGTCGGCAATTGAACGGATCAATGCGGCAGCCGGACTGATTGTTCCGGAAGTCATTTTGCTCGCGACCGTTTGCATCATGTTCCTTGTCGGACCATTCCTGGTTACCGAAGGAGGCAAGACGCAGACAGGTTTGCGACATCGCTGGGGTGCGCTTTCGCTGCTGGCGATTGTCAGTGCTCTCGTTGCATGGTGGAACACATCCATCCAGCCTGTTGACCTCAGCCTGTTTCAGGCCGACGCCTTCGTCTGGTTTGTTCGCGGGACTACACTTTCGATTGGAGTGATCCTCGTCCTGCTGCTCTGGAACCAGATCGACGACGGCCAGTCAGCCGAGGCCCATGCCTGCCTGTTGGCGATTCTTGCTGGTGTCAATCTCACTGCAGCGGCGAACGATCTTGCGATCCTGTTTATTGGGCTTGAACTGGTCAGTATCCCGACGTACATCCTGCTCTTCATTCCAAAGCGTGACCGGTTGATCCGGGAAGCAACAGCAAAGTATTTCCTGCTGAGCATCTTCTCGGCAGCAATCTTCCTGTATGGAGTCGCCTGGCTGTTCGGAGCGGCAGGTACAACAAATATGCTGGGAATCTCGCAGGCTGCTCAAGCCGGGAAATTCGATCAGGTTCCAGGTTTGCTTCTGCTTGCTCAAGTTTTCCTGCTTGCCGGACTCGGATTCCGTCTGACTCTGGTCCCATTCCACTTTTATGCTCCAGACGTCTTTCAGGGATCGACATCAGCCAATGCAGCAATGCTCTCGTTCATCCCAAAGATCGCAGGGATGATCGGGCTCTTCCGTCTGTTGCCGCTCACCCAAGGGCTGGTTGACTGGAATGGCTGGGTGCCATCGCAACCGCTCCAGACAGTCTTGGCGACCTTGGCTGTCCTGACAATGTTTGGCGGAAACCTGCTGGCACTCCGTCAAAAGAATCTGCACCGACTGCTCGCTTATTCCAGCGTCGCCCACGCCGGTTACATGCTGGTTGGCTTGACCGTCGGTTCGTCAACAGGAGCCGCAAACGGCATGGCTTCTGTTCTGTTCTATCTGGTGATCTATGGGATCATGACTCTGGGAGCGTTCGCTGTACTTTCAGGCTTAGGTGCGACTGGAAACCCGATCCGTACAGACGATCAACTTGCTGGACTCAGCCGAACTCGTCCATTGATGGCCGCATCACTCGCGGTGCTGCTGTTCAGTCTGACGGGATTGCCACCAACTGCAGGGCTGCTCGGCAAGTTGTTCATCTTCCTCGCAGCCTGGAACGACGGTTCAACGATCGGATATACACTCGCAATCGTGCTCGCAATCAATGCAACAATTGCTGCGAGCTACTACCTTCGACTTGTGGTTGTGATGTATTTCGAGAACCCGCAAGGGGAGCAACCTGAAGTCGCCAAACAATATCCTGCCTGGGTCGCCAGTGCAGGTTGTGTGGTCATGGTTGTTGCCCTGTTCTTTATCCCACAAGGACTCTGGGACGCTGCTCTGAAGGCAATCCACTAGACCGTTTGGGTCTATCGAGTGGCTGCGAAGCAGGCTTTTCAGTAGAAGAAAATTGAATGCCGCGTGCTAGAGACGCTGCAGGATTTGTGAAAATCTCTAGACCTGTATTCGTGTCTTATTCACAGCTCGCACAAAGGGTCAGACAATGATCCCCTTGTGCGGGCTGTTTTTATTTCTTCACTGGTTCCGGCTCAGCGCGTGATCATTCCGCAAAACGCTCTTCGTGGCGTGTTTTGTCCCACCCTTAGTCGTATAGAAACGTTACGAGTAGCCCTCAGGTCCCCCAAGTCGTGGATTTCCGCCAAATCCCGCAAAATTTGAAGCTCCGCAAGGTCGACGATAACATAAACTTCATTCGACAACTGATATTTCGGTGCAACGATGCTGTAGCCTCTCCAAGATCGCCTCAGCAAAGGATTTAACTGAGAAGAATGGCACCGATTATGCACTGGAGAAGACTGGCTCACGCTGGTCAGAAGTTTTGAACGAATTGAGTAAACTGCAAGGAAGCCAGTACAACCAGACAAAGCTCCTTGCAGTAGACGAACGCCCTGTGCATAGATGAACGTTAAATCTGAGTGATTTTTAAGGTGGCGAGCGACTTATGAATGTTGTCATGATCGGCACTGGGTACGTTGGACTCGTCTCAGGTACCTGTCTTGCTGACAGCGGTAATTCGGTGACATGTGTGGACATCGACGAGTCGAAAGTCCAGCGTTTGCGAAATGGGGAGATCCCTATTTACGAACCTGGCCTCGAAGACATGGTCAACCACAACGTCTCCGTTGGCCGATTGAAGTTCACAACATCTCCTGCGGAGTGCGTTCCGCAAGCGGACTGCATTTTCATCGCCGTGGGAACCCCTCAGGACGAAGACGGCTCCGCCGACCTGACCTACGTCATGGCCGCAGCGGAATCCGTGGCTCCGCATCTCAAAGATGATGCAATCGTCATTGTGAAGAGCACCGTGCCGGTTGGGACCAATCGGAAGGTCAAGAAACGCCTTGAGGAGTTGACTGGCCGCAAAGTCAATGTTGCTTCGAACCCGGAGTTCCTCAAGGAAGGCTGTGCCATCGACGACTTCATGCGACCGGATCGTGTCGTCGTGGGGGCAACAGACGCGGACGTTGCAGAGACAATTCATCAACTCTACAAGCCATTTCTGCGAACAGAAAAGCCCTTCCTCAAAATGGGGCTCGAAAGTGCGGAGATGACCAAGTACGTGGCAAACTGTATGTTGGCCACGAAGATCAGCTTCATCAACGAGATGGCAAATCTCTGCGAACTCGTGGGAGCAGACATCAACGATGTCCGGCGCGGGATTGGTCACGATCAGCGCATCGGGTTTGCGTTCCTGTTCCCTGGTGTCGGATACGGTGGGTCATGCTTCCCCAAAGACGTGCGTGCATTGAGAGCCACTGGTAAAGAACACGGTTTTGAAACAACCGTTCTGCATGCCGTTGACGAAGTGAATTTGCTGCAAAAGCATGTTCTCTTCAACAAGCTTTCAAAGCACTTCAACAAACAGCTCAAAGGGAAGAAGATTGCCGTCTGGGGTCTGTCGTTCAAACCCAAGACAGACGACATTCGCGATGCTCCTTCACTGGAACTGATTCGCAAACTTCTCGAAGAAGAAGCTGAAGTTCACGTTCACGACCCGGTTGCGATTCCTAATGTCAAACGACTGTTAGGCGACAAGGTCCAATACCACGAACACCAGTACGAAACGTTGGACAACGCTGATGCTCTCGCCATCGTGACAGAGTGGAATGACTATCGGAATCCGGACTTCAGCTATCTCAAACACAAGATGAAGGCCCCGGTCATTTTTGATGGGCGAAACCTTTACGATATCAATCACATGGCAAAGCTCGGCTTCCTGTATTCCGGTATCGGTGTCGTGGCTTCCCCGAATCTTTAACCGGATTCAAGCGGCGCAGATTGAAGTACAGAGGTGCTTTGACAAACGCAGTCAATGAAAGAGCCGGGAACTCAAGAATGGGTTCCCGGCTCTTATTTTGTGATGAAGTTTCCAGTGCTCTACGGCGTCGGCGGGGTCTGGCCCATCTCTGCGAGAAGCAACTTCATATCTTCCCACACTGGCTTTTTTGCTGCAGGATTACGCAGGAGATAGGATGGGTGATAGGTGCAGAGAACCTTCGCCCGACCATACTGATAAAATCGCTGACGCATCCTGCCAATTGGCTCTTTTGTTCCAAGCAAGTTTTGTGCGGCGCATGATCCCCAGCAGACAATATATTCTGGGTCGACAGTAGCGATCTGCTTATCGAGATACTCGCGACAGTTCGCAGCTTCTGTATCGTTGGGAGTCCGGTTTTCCGGAGGACGACATCTCAGAATATTGCAGATGTAAATGTCGTCTCGAGTCCAACCGCAGGCTTCGATGATTTTTGTCAGCAACTGCCCTGCTTTGCCGACAAACGGAATCCCGGTTTTGTCTTCATCCGCACCGGGGGCCTCTCCGACAAACATAACTTTTGCCTGAGCACTCCCCACACCAAAAACGGTCTGTGTCCTCGTTGTTGCCAACAGAATGCACCGCCGGCAATCGGCTACGCACTGGGCAAGAACTTTCAATGCCTCCTCCCGTTCCGCCAATGTCGCTGTATTGACGACGAGATTTGGAGCCGTAGTTGGCTGGCGAACCGCAACAGGCTTCGCAGGAACAGGTGACGCAGGCACTGGTTTGGGAGGATTTTCCTGTTTCAGAAAGTTCGCCCGCGACATCCTGACCGGTTCGGATCCAGACGAATGAATCCCGGAAACCGATGGCGCCGACTCGACTGCTGCCGGTTCCATGACAGGGGCGACAGCAACCTCACTGCGTGGAACATGCGAAAGCCCTGCCAGTTGCAGGTCCTTCAAGAGTTGTCGTGCAGCGCGGGAGAGTGGTGGCATTCAATTCAAACCAGTAAGAACAAACTTTCTCAAAAGATCAGTTTACCTGACAATCGTTTCACAATGTACCGCACAGAAAGTACCGCACAGAAAAGACGGAATGCAGATTTTAGTCCGTCTCGGTTTGTCATGTGGCCGAGCAGCAACCTTCCCCCCAGATCGGAGGAAGGCTGCTCGGTCGCCTGATTACCTGAACAGATTTAGAGCACCTTGCGAAATGATATCCACGCTTCTGCCACGCGGCGAGTTGCGTTTCATCAATCGAACGGCGGCTGCGCGGGCACACGGTAGGGCATTCTGCTCTAATCCGGGAGTCGCTTCACTCGAATATTTTTGTAGTGAATGACGCTGCCGGGATCGTGAGCCTGCAGTGCAAACGTTCCGCTGCGGAGCTTTCGCTCGAACCGTTTATCTGCGGAGACGTAGTCTGCTGGCTGGGTGTAATCAACAACAGTTCGCCCATCGACCTTGATGATGACACGATTTCCCTGAACCGTAATGTCCTGTGTCCACCATGTGTTATCAGGAATGTGCTGGGCAGCGACATCATCCACGGAGTACAGGCTGCCTGTCTTTCGCGGATCGCGGTTGTAAGAGTTGTTCACCTGTGCTTCAAAACCTTTGGCTGGCCAGTCTTTATCCTGGAAATCGGTATGGAAGAAAATTCCCCCGTTTCCATTCGGTTCAGCTTTGACGTCCACTTTCAACTGGAAATTTTTGAACGGTGCTTTGTCACCGACATAGAACAGGTGGCTGCGAGGCCCGAATGCGACAATCGCCCCGTCTTCAATTTTCCAGCTTTCAGGGCTCTCGTTGATCTTCCAGCCATTGAGAGTTTTCCCGTCCCAAAGCTGAGTAAAGCCGTCTTCTTTATCATTGACGTAGTTCACCGCCTGACGCAGATTCGTCAATGAAATTTCAATGTCAGACAATGGATTCTTGGGGTTCTCTTCGTATTCAAGCGAGATGTTGCGGTCGTATTTCAGGTGACGAAGTGCTTTCAAAACACCAACGATATTGAGTTCACCTTCCCCGAGGATCGTGAAGATCTTGCCCTCTTTTTCAAGCTGATTCGCACGATGCTTCGGAAGTGAGGCCAGCAAAGCCTTCTTCTCTTCTTCGCTGTGGATTGTGCGAACATCTTTCAGGTGGACTCCGAAAACACGGGCGCCCAGCTTGTTGATCACATCAACAGGATCTTCGTTGCTCCGCAAATAATGTCCGGTGTCAACGCATGCCCCGATCAATGGGTGGCGCCCTTCAACAACAGCGAGAACATCTGTGACTTTGTCGTAACGATGCCCTGGGCCGTGATTGTGAATTGCAATCGGGATCTGATATTCCTCGACAAGCTTTTCGAGCATCGACAGAGTCGCGTCATCTTTATTGGGGTCGGCTGCAATCGCGACGAGCCCCATCGCCTTCGCGAAATCAAAGATCTCTCTGGCTTTTGTTTCGTTGCTGTCGAATCCGACGACTCCGAATGAAAGTAACTTCACCCCGGCTTTATCCAGCTTCGCTTTCTGCTCGGCGATATAGCTTGGTGTTGTGGCGATTGGAATGTGCTTTGGAAACGATTCCCAATAGTGCAGCCCTAATTTCGTCGTCTGCCCCAACGCAGTATCAACATCGAATTCTCTTAACGTATAGCTTTGCAGGCCAATCTTGAAACCCTGATAGGGGTCAACTTCGGGAGCCTCAGCAACGGCAGTCTGGCAGGCAAATCCACCAGCCAATGCAATGACCGCTATCGATGCAAATCGCATCAGCGACTTTGACGCCAGAATCCGGACCGAAATCTTGAGCAACATAAAATTCTGTCTCCCGGAATGTTAGAGCGATTCCACCGACCAGATTTCACGTTGTCTGTCAGCCAAATTTCTTCTGAGCAGATGAAATTTCAGCAGCATTCCACGTGATTCGATCGATCAATCTTTATCGAATCAGAGTATGACTCGTGACATTCCCTGATTTCAAGAGCACGTCCCCCTTACATCCGGTGCCATTGGCGTTTCCGTCAAGTTGCGGAGAACAACCGTCGATTGACACCAGAGGACAGCAGCCGCGTCCCTCTTTCTCTGCCTTTGCAGCCTTGTTCTTTGTTGTCAAAAACACCGCGATCGGCTTGTCCAGATCAGGCAGAGAAGCCGGAGTGCCCGAAGGATATGGCTCTGAATCGGTGAGGAATCGGAATCCCATGCGTCGATTCAATCAACAAACCTGGTTTTGTATTGCGGCCGTGTGGCTGGCTGGATCGCTTTCAATGTATTGGGCGGACGAAATCCGCGTTCCGGCTCAGGAATTGGCCACGAAGGAGACCTCACGGTTACCTCAGGTCATTCGTCGACACCAGGACTTGAAAGCGAACACACTCCCCGCACCAATTGACACGGGAACCAAAGCATCGCAGGCTCCCCAATCCTCCGTAATTCACACACCAACTTCACCGGAATCTCCTCCGCAGCGATTGGAAATTCCGGAAATTCGCCCTGCCCCACGGTCGACCACACGATTGCCTGCACAGGAGCAATCCGCAAACACCGTCAAAGCAAACGGGTTCTTACTTCTGCCTGATACGGCCCAAGATCAGGAAGTGACACAAACGGTCGAGCAAACGAGTTTCGAAAACCAGACGAAGCTGCCGAACCAACCGGTTCTCTGGCTGGAAGGCCGAATTGAGCTTCCCGAATAAGCCCTGAAAAACATAAAGAGACACACTGCCCTTTGTGACCAAACGTGTTTGGCCAATCTCAGCAGTCGACTGACTTCGACGGACCTTTCCCATGTATGAACGCTACTGGAATCTGAGTCGACGACCGTTTGACGACGGTGCCGAACCGGAACTGTATTTCCCCAGTACCGGGCATGAAGCGTCGCTGCTGAAACTGCGGTATCTGGTCGCGCAACGAAAAGGACTTGGGGTCCTGGCCGGAGAACATGGGCTCGGGAAAACCTACCTGACACACGTTCTGGAAACCGAACTCACAGCGCAAGGTGAATCACCATTCCTGCGTCTCGTCTTTCCGCAACTGAGTCCAACCGGTACTCTGTCCTATCTGGCGCGGCGATTAGGAGCGAACATCCCGTTCACGGTTTCCGACTCGGAGATCCTTGCTGGTCTTGAACAGCGACTGAAAGAGTTAAAGGCCGAAGGGCGTCACACCGTCTTTGTGATCGACGATGCCCATCTGCTCGAAATGCCGCACCTGCACGCTCTGCGATTGCTGCTGAATCTTCGTGAAGAGAAGGTCGGCGACTTCTCCATGATCCTGCTGGGGCGAACCGAACTTTTTTCTCGCCTTCAGCAGTTGTCCGCACTCGAACAACGAGTCAGCGTCAAGACCGCACTAGAGGCGTTACCTGCAGGAGAAATTCTGGGGTACACGTCCACCCGACTGCGAATCAGCGGACGGGAAGAAGCCGTTTTCACCAAATCCGCAGCCAATGCGATCTGGCAAATTTCTCAGGGAATCCCGCGTCGGATCAATCAACTCTGCGATCTCGCAATGCTGGTGGGGTATGTTGACCAGCAGAAGAAAATCACCGACATCGACGTTGAAGCGGCTGCAGAAGAATTGATGTCAATTTCCGCATAGCT
>JBEBTF010000111.1:0-13005 GCA_040393865.1 Planctomicrobium piriforme
GCAGAAGATCGACGGGAAATGGAAGCACATTCACTTCCACCGTTCGCCAGCCTAGACCGTATCGGTCGATCCTGTGGCCGCGCAGCAGCCTTCTCGATTAGAGAAACGCGGAACCCTGCGTGCCAGAGACGCTGCATGATTTCTGCAAATGCTCTCCTGCATCAGGCTGAGACATTCAGATTACCTCTGCCGATTCAGCCCCAAAGTCGGCAGATTTCAGGTAGCTCAATCGCGAACTTCGGGCTCGCGGTTGTCATGCTGCGAGTTTTCCGACTAGAATCCCGTGCCCCTTCACTGGGGATGTGAATACCGGTACAGCCACAGAACTGGTCTTGCTGTAGTTTGCAGTGAGACTAAATTCAAGTGACAAGCATCGTACTCACAAAGAGTTGCGCCCGTAGCTCAGTAGGATAGAGCAACGGATTTCTAATCCGTCGGTCGGGGGTTCAAATCCCTCCGGGCGTGCTTTCAGCATCATTATTTACAAATCGAGTCCTCGGACAACGACTTCCATGTCATCGACCAGCAACGGATTTCTGCGTCGGCGCCAGTTGTTGCGTAAATCGCTGAAATCAAAAAAACTCAATGCGATGCTGATCGTGGCGGAAAAGAACGTCACTTGGCTCACAGGCTTTACCGGTGACAGCACTTGGCTATTGGTCACCGAAGACAGCGAAGTCATTCTCAGCGACTCCCGCTTCGAAACACAAATTCAGGAAGAATGCCCTGGCCTGAAAAGCTGCATTCGTTCTTCGACGCAAAAACTCACTGAGATTCTGACGGGCGAGTGCCAGAGACTTGGCATCGAAACATGCGGATTCGAAGGGCATGTCTTGACGGTTGAAACCGCAGACGTCCTGAAAACGCTACCGGCCCCTCAACAATGGTTTGCCATCAACTGGGAAGTTGAACAGCTCCGGGCAATCAAAGACAAAGACGAAATCACAGAGATTCGAGAAGCCGTCCGACTGGCTGAACGTGGCTTCGAAGTTTTCAAATCCATCCTGACTCCGTCACGGACTGAACGGGAACTGGCCGCTGAACTCGAACACGCCATGAGGGGATTTGGGGCAACAGGCTGCAGCTTCCCTGCGATTGTTGCTGTCGGAAATCGGGCAGCTTTGCCACACTATCGCCCCGGAAACATTCGGCTTTCCGAATCGCCCATCCTGCTGCTGGACTGGGGAGCACGCACCCGATCAGGCTATGTTTCCGATCTGACACGGACTCTCCTGACAGGAAAAGCAGACAAGACATTCGAGAAGGTCTATAAGACAGTTCTCGCTGCACAGCAGGAAGCGATCTCGATGCTCGGCCCTGGCGTGCGATGTGGAGACGTGGATGCAGTTGCACGCCAAATCATCCACAAAGCCGGATACGGGAAACACTTCGGACACGGATTAGGACACGGAATCGGCCTCGACGTGCACGAGATGCCACGACTCTCGTCGGCATCAGACACCATTCTGAAACCGGGAATGGTTGTCACAGTTGAGCCGGGCATCTATCTTCCTGACTGGGGCGGAGTTCGGATTGAGGACGATGTCCTGATTACGAAAAATGGTTATGAAGTATTGTCATCCGTGCCGAAGGATTGGGCATCTGTCACTGTTGCCTGCTGATTCATACCAGCAACCATGAACAACCACTTGGCTCATCCCACTTGGTAATCGTGGAACCCGGAATGCGAACCTGCAGAACACTTGTGACAGGCTTTTGAGATCAGATTCGGATGAAGTTTAAGAAAGTCATCGACCTCGGAAATCACCGGGGATCGACATCGCGAGCATTATCGCGGCAATAACATTCGCACTGAAGTAGCAGATCAGGCTGGGGAATAAGCATGGCTCGGGAGTCCAAAGGGTCCGAACAATTTGATGTTGACGGACTGCGAGAGTTGCTGGAACTGATGGAAAAGTATGACATCAGAGAGTTCAAGCAGCAGCGCGGCGATGCGTATTACGTTTTGCGCCGGGGAGCTCAAACCGTTGCAGCAGCCCCTGTTGCTTATGCTCCGGCTCCTGCCGCTCCGGCAGCAGCAAGTCCTGCTCCAGTTGCCGCTGCCGCTGCAGCTGCTCCTCCGGCAGCAGCCGCTGCAAGTTCCGATGAAGGCCTGATTCCGGTCAAGAGCCCAACCGTCGGAACGTTCTACCAGTCTCCATCTCCAGGTGAACCAGCCTTCGTTAAGGTTGGGGACACTGTGTCGGCTGATACAGTGGTCTGCATCGTGGAAGCAATGAAATTGTTCAACCGAATCCCAGCCAAGGTCTCCGGCACAATTGCAAAAGTGCTGCTTGCCGACGGCGACTCGGTTGAATTTGGCCAGCCAATGTTTCTGGTCAAGCCATAGTCAAGATTGCCGTAGCATGAGTCCTGGCAGAGCAAAAGGACTCATGCGCCGCTTCACAGATGAAACTGAATCGCCGGTGACGCAGGCCGATGTCACCTGAAGGTCCGGGACCATCTTGTTGCAGCGTGTCAGAATGCTTCGTGTTCTGTCGACACAAGCCAACGTAGAAATTTGTATCAACTGTTGAAAATCGTGCCGCTTTGTTGTCCAGAAACAAACCAAGCGACTCGCGATTGAAATGTCTCCACCGTCTTGCAGCAGTGAGCCATCGCGCCTGGCTCGTCGCCTTGACCATCCCTGACTGGGAACGACGTCGACCATGTTTCAACGGATTCTGATTGCCAACCGTGGTGAAATTGCGTTGCGGGTGATCCGCGCCTGCAAAGAGATGGGCATCGAAACGGTCGCCGTTTACAGCGAAGCGGACCGTGGAGCTTACTATCTCAGCCTCGCAGACGATGCCTATTGCATCGGCCCTGCATCCTCAACCGACAGCTATCTCAAGGCAGAGCACATTATCGCTGCTGCCGAGCTTGGAAACGTTCAGGCAATTCACCCTGGCTATGGGTTCCTTGCAGAGAACGCAGACTTTGCAGAGATGTGCCGCGACTCGAAAATCGAGTTTATCGGCCCTCCGCATGATGCAATGCACAAGCTGGGAGACAAAGTCGCAGCACGACGCATTGCAGCCGAAGCCAAAGTCCCTTGCGTCCCAGGTAGCGAAGGATTGGTCGAGAGCGAAGAAGAAGCCATTCGCATTGCCAACGAAATCGGCTATCCCGTCCTGATCAAAGCAACTGCAGGCGGCGGTGGAAAAGGGATTCGCCCGGCTTTCAATGAGATCAATCTCCGAACTGAGCTCAAAGCAGCCTCTGCTGAAGCGGAAAAGGCGTTCAAAAACGCTGGCGTCTACATCGAAAAATTCATCGAAAAGCCTCGCCACGTTGAAGTGCAGATCATTGCAGATCAACAGGGCAACGTTCTGCACCTCTGGGAACGCGACTGCACAATGCAGCGCAAACACCAGAAGCTGATCGAAGAATCTCCGGCAGCAAACCTGCCGCTGAGTGTTCGCGAAGACATCTGCAAGGCAGCCGTTCGTCTGGTAAAGACAGCTGGCTACTACAACGCAGGAACCTGTGAGTTTCTCGTTGACCAGAACAACAACTTCTACTTCATCGAAGTGAACGCACGAATTCAGGTCGAACACCCAGTCACCGAAATGGTCACCGGATTCGATCTCATCAAAGAACAGATTCGCATCGCTGCAGGCGAGCCACTTCGGGTGAAGCAGAAAGACGTTCCTTGCAACGGGTGCTCAATCGAAGTTCGTATTAACGCAGAAGACCCTGACCAAGGTTTCCGCGGGTGTCCGGGAACAATTACGAAACTTCGTATCCCCGGCGGTCTCGGTGTGCGTTGGGACTCGCACATCTATGAAGGTTACAAGATCAGCCCTTATTACGACTCGATGATCGGCAAGCTCATCGTGCATAAGGCAACTCGCGAAGAAGCGATCGCCTGCATGAAACGAGCCTTGAATGAACTGGTCGTTGAAGGCCCTGGGATTTGCACGACCGTTTCGATTGCCAAGAAGATCCTCGAACACAACACCTTCGTCACAGCCACTGGTGATACGAAGTTCGTTGAGCGGACATGGTAAAAAGCGTGGACAAGAGACAGACCTCGACAGAAGAGACAACCTCCTGAAATCAGGGATCAGCGTCTTTCTGTCGGGGGTCTCACGCACCTGAAACGTGCAAAACAAGGAAGACACGCATCAAAAACGCCAGAGGAGTTGGCTGCACAGAAGCCAGTTTCCCGCAACTGATGCCGAAAAACGCCCCCTGAATCCGAAGTTCGTCGATGATCTGCAAGAACCGACCTTGAACGTCCGTGCCTGCAATTCTAGGATTTTCCGTTCTCAAGAGTATTTTGCTTAATCATGTCCAGGCAAAGTGAGTTCCACAAAGCTCACGACGATGTATCAGCGGCCTGCGAAGACATAGACGTAGAACAGTGAAGTGCTCTGTTTCCGAATCGATGTGCTGAACTGCGCGAAACGTGCGTCCACTGCCCGCTCGCCCAGTATCCTTTCCCGGTATCGACTACGGTGGTCGTCCATCGGAAACGGTTTAAACAGCATGGTCTGTCATTGCCCAAGTTGAGGAGTTGAAAAATGAGAGTTGCCTGTTTGACCGGAGGAGGAGATTGCCCGGGTTTGAACGCTGTGATCCGGGGACTCGTACGGACTGTCGCCAACGCTGGCGGAGAAGTTCTTGGTCTGCAGGAAGGCTGGCGCGGAGCCATCGAAGGGAACTACGTCGTTCTCAATCCAAATGAAACCGATGAGATTCTCCCACTCGGCGGAACAATTCTCGGTTCATCACGAACGAACCCTTACAAAGACGAAAAGCTCGTCAAGAAAATCGTTGAGCAGTTCTCCAATCTGAAGCTCGACGCACTCGTCGCCATCGGTGGCGATGACACACTGGGTGTCGCCAGCAAGCTGTACCGCGATTACAAGCTGCCAACAATTGGCTGCCCAAAGACCATCGATAACGACCTGAGCGCCACCGATTACACATTCGGGTTCGACACCTGCCTGAATATCGTTACCGAAGCTGTTGACCGCCTCCGCACCACCGCCCTGTCACACCGTCGCGTGATGGTTGTCGAAGTGATGGGTCGTCACGCTGGCTGGATCACTGCTTACTCAGGCGTCGCCTGTGCTGCTGATGCAATCCTGATTCCAGAACAGAAAACCGACCTGCGAAAGGTCTGTGAAATCCTCAAGGCCCGTCGCGCTGCCGGCAAGAAATACGGCATCGTCATGGTCTCTGAAGGGGCTCAGCTCGAAGGCGATGACTACATCACCAAGGACGCCAAAGTCGATGACTTTGGACACGTCTCTCTGGGGGGGATCGGAACACGCGTTGCCAAGTTTATTGAAAAAGAAACTGGCATCGAAACACGTGATGTTGTCCTCGGACACCTGCAGCGTGGTGGATCTCCAAGCGCCTACGACCGTGTTCTCGGCACACGCCTGGGGATCAAAGCTGGTCGCCTGATTCTGGAGAAAGACTTCGGAAAAATGGTCGCTCTCCGCGGTCTCGACATCGTCTCTGTCCCACTCGCAGACGCAACTGGCGTCATGCGAACTCTGCCAGCTTCCTTCATGGACGAAGCTTCTGAGTTCCTGAAGTAAAGCATGTCGGGCAATGCCCATGACATACAGAATCTGATTCACGCTAGACCGTATCGGTCTATCATGTGGCCGCGCAGCAGCGTTCTCAACAAGAGAAACATTGAATCCCGCGTGCCAGGTGCGTCTCATAATTTCTGGAAGTGCTCTAATTTCTACGTGATCGACCAGCCACAGAGGCGTCCCCTCTGTGGCTGTTTTCATTCCAGAATGAAATCGATGGAGAAACAGTGGACCGCCTGAATCAGTCCTGTTGGGAGTGGTCTTGTTTCGGAGCTGCTGTTGTATGATCCGCAATTCTGACCGAGCGGTTTCAATCACAAATTGCTCTTGGTCAGGGAAACAATCATAATCAGACAGCACGCACCCCGCCGGAATTCCATGAATCATTCGCGGTGCAATTCAGACGACATTCTCCGCTGTTCGAGCATCACACATCATGCAAGTCATTATCACTGCTGTTGGTCCTGACCATCGGGGACTCGCTGATCCAATTGTGCACTATGTCACGCAATCCGGAGCCAACATTCACGAAATCCAGATGTACGATCGTGACTCCGAGCAATTGTTCGCAATGCTGCTGCGAATTGAATGGCCGGATGAAGTCGAACCAATTTTGACACTCCGCGAACGAATGAAAGAGATTGGTAAAGCCAAAGGATTGACGATTCGAGTTTGGGCACGAAACGAGAAATCGCATCAACCCCGCATCGCGTTGTGTGTCACTTATCGTCCGGAACCTGCTCTGGCGATTCTACGAGACATTCGGGATCGACGATTGAATGCTGTCGTCCCAGTCATCATCGGAAATCGGGACTCGTGTCGAGGAATTGCCGAACAGTTTGGCGTCGACTTCCATAATATCGGTGACGCTCAAGGAAACCCGAACAACCAGAAACTCGTTGAGTTGTTCGATACTTATGAAGTGGATTACATCGTACTTGCACGATATATGCGAGTGCTGCCACCACGAACATGCTGGGAGTTTGCTGGCGGTCGCATCATTAACCTGCACCATGGGCTGCTCCCGTCATTCCCGGGCTTCCGCCCTTATCACGACGCGTACAGCCATCGGATGCTGACTTTTGGCGCGACTGTTCACTTCATCGTGCCGGAACTCGATGCTGGAAACCAGATCATCCAGCAATCGACATTCACCGTTCCCCCGGGAACGTCGCTGGAAGAAGTCATCCGCATCGGCGAGTCCGACAACGAGCCGCGATGTCTTTCCGAGGGGTTGCGTCGAGTGATCAACCAGGAAGTCGAACTGCACTTCCACCGCGTCATCAGCACTCGCTCATCAACATAGCTGCGACTATTCGTTACACGTCTTTGATGAGTTGCCGTTAAGTGAAGTCACGACGAAAGGAGAGTTCTTCCAGAACGCTCAGCACGACCGGCTGAGGGCACGACCACACCTGAAAGAACATCGCTTCACGTACTGCGAGTTCAACGGGGTGTCCCTGCACAAACCCTGCCCCCTTACTGACTCCTAAAGCAGCCTGAGTGATTCGCATCACAAGCGAGTTCGCTCGTTGCCTGATGTCTGCGGCAAAGGAGGTCGGCAATTCATCCTGACTTTTGAGAGCAACGGCATAGAGATCTCCTGACAAATGAGCCAGTTCGATCGACAATCTTTCGACAACGACGCTTAAATCCAACCTGATTCGAGCTTGGTCTCTGAGGTACTCTTCGATTCGCCGTGACAATCCGAGAGCGAGCACAGATGTCGTCACCGATCCCGTTCCGCTACCGAATCCACGAGTCATCACAGACTCCACAGGACCAGCAATGAGAAACGTCTTGGGCAGTCGGACCTGATCGACAACGACAGTTGCGGTGTGAGACGCATTCAACGCCATAAGTCGGGAGGCAGGCTGAACCTGTACGCCGGGCAAGCCTGTTGGCAAAGCGACAAGGACTTGCCGACCATCTTCACATGTGCCACCGGTCACGATCGTTTGAGCAAACGCCGCCCCAGTCACCCAGGGAATCGCACCATTCAACACAATTTCGTCACCGTCGATTGTTGCCTGAATGGCGGGTGTCCGGATGTGCTGGCGGGAGGTCGTCAGATGCGAAATACCGACGGTTGCGAACGTCTTGCCGACAGCGAGATCTGGCAACAGCAACTCCTTTAACTCATCATTCTGACTTGCAGCTATTCGCTGACATGCCCCATTTCTCTGTGTAAGAATGAAAGTGGTGGTCATGCAAGCGGTCGCAAGGTCATCGTACCCCTGCAACATCTGAAGCTGAGAGACATCACTGCCGCCATACTGACGAGGAATGATCCAGCCGAGCACACCGGTCGCGGCAAGCCCTTGCAATTGGAGCACAGGCCATTCGCCCGACTGGTCAACAAAGACGGTGTTCTCAGCGAGAAACTTGACCATCCTCGGATCCACCATGACCTATTCCTCCATTTGCGTGAAAATCCAAACAGACCAGCCACCCCGGACATTCGATCTCGATAGTGTATCTTGAATTAAACCAATGCGTTGTGATGAGACGCCCGTTTTTCAAACTCTAGAGACACAGTCGGTTGACAGGGGGCATTCCGGTCGCAAGAATAACCGCCGCAAGGTGAACTGCCGCAGTCTAAATGCGACAGATTTTATCTCGCGAAAGCTGGTCAGGTAGCTCAGCTGGTAGAGCACAGGATTGAAAATCCTGGTGTCGCCGGTTCAATCCCGGCCCTGACCACTTAAAATTAAACCTGAAACTGCCGCAAGCTGAAACTTCAACTTGCGGCAGTTTTCGTTTTTCAGGCCAAGCCGAACGCTTCTCCGCTCCCTGACAACAAAGGCGTTCTGATTCCAAGATGACGACATCGAGTCCACACAAGAGCCATAACAGATCAACCCAGAATTGATCGTTTCAGGCGATCATCAGGCCGGTCAGCCTCCTCGACGAGAAGAAAGCGAATCCCGCAACCGGAGACGCCGTCTCATTTCACGAAGCGTTCTAGGACATCCCCTCGCAGCTTCCCCCTGCCGTTACCCATCTCTGGCATCTTGTATTCAACTAAGTTCACCACGCGAACTCACAACAAGAGCCTGAAACAGGCCTGCAAGTCGAACGACTCTCTGAGTTTTTCAAGAAGCCGTCTTTCGTCGTTACATTTCCGTGAAACAATGAAAACACATCACGGAAGTCCCATTTAATGCACGACTGCATCCTTAAAGTTTCACACAAAGGAGAAGACCGATGTTGCGTTCTTTAGTTGCCGGTTTGATGATCGCCTGCCTGGTTTCACCTGCAATAGCGCAAGATGAGCCGCTTCCCAAGCTTTACCATGTGGAATTAAAGGACTCTAAAGACGAAAAGGTGTCGTCGTGGAAGAAAAGCATTGCGGTCACGCAAGGCGACTACATCGCGGTTAAAGCAATTGGCGGAACCTACCCCGGCGGGATGATCAATAACGTCAAAGTAGACATTAAAGGAGGCATTGTCTCCTCGATCGTTTCGAAAGAAGCGGTGCTGGCAGTTGATCAAGAGGGAAGAGTGGGAGGAATCCAACTGGTCGTCCTCCTGAAAGCGAGTGCCGCTGGAAAAGCAGAAGTTTCTCTGACTCCAACAGGCGAGGGTGTTCAACCCAAAGTTTACATTCTTGACGTGACCGTCAATGACAAGAAGTGAACAGCGTCCACTCTGCATTCACTCAACAAAGCCACGGCATCCTCAAATGATGCGGAGCCTCTGCCTGACAGGCTTATAGACGCCTGCACCGGTGAAAAACTCAAGGCCGTTCCAGACGCTGTCGTGACTGGAACGGCCTTTTTTGTATGTCAAAGCTGGCTCGCTCATCGCGATGGCGATGCGTTTTCGTGTTGAACCCGTTCCAGTACGTACACTGCACTATGAGCGCGGAGGTTGGCAAAGATCGCGTTATAAACCGGCTTCGCTCCGATCAGCGGAATCTCTTTCACGATTCTGAAATTGCCTCGCAGCGCCAACTCTCGAAAATCCACCATTGAGAGAAAGTGGACGTTTGGCGATTCGAACCATTCATACGGCAGGTTATCTGTCACCGGGGCACGCCCCTGTAACGACACCTGTAACCGAATTTTCCAATGCCCAAAGTTCGGGACGACGACGATTGCCCGACGGGCGATCTCAAAAATATCGTGCAGCAACTCCAGCGGTTTGCCAATCTGCTGCAGGGTCTGACTCAGCACGGCATAGTCAAAACTATGAGGAGGCAAGGTATGCAACCCGCGGTTCAGGTCTGCCTGTAAAACCGGGACCCCACGCTCCATGGCCTGCAGGAAAGCCGAGTCATCTCGTTCGACTCCCAGCACACTGCAACCATGTTCGTCGCGAAGGCGCTCCAGCAAAACCCCGTCGCCACACCCGAGATCCAGGACTCGTGAGTTTCTTTCAATCTGTTCGATAATGACGTCGTTGATCGCGACCGATTCAGAATCTGGAAGATGAATTCGCTTCGCACACATGACTCGTCACTTCAAACTGACCAGTGCAGACCGGACGGACAAAAGACAAACAAGAACCAGTGACCCGACCTCAATTCACAGACACTCGACACATCAACGCCTGACGAAACAGCACTAGACTCGACCTGACATCACATCAAGATAGGTGCGGCTCAGAAATGGCACAACCAGCTTTTCCAACTTCGGCAATTCGGCTTCGATCAGAAACGCATCGTGGCCATAAGGGCTGGAAAGTTCCGTGAATGTCACGTGCCGTTGAGCCTCGACCAGTGCCCGAACGATCTCTTCGCTCTGTGACGTCGGGAACAGCCAGTCAGACGTGTATGAAACAACCAGAAAGCGGCACTGCGACTTTGACAAAACCGAAGCAAGTGACTCTTGCCGGCGCGTCAGGTCGAAATAGTCCATCACACGAGTCAGGGTCAGATAGCTGTTGGCATCAAAGCGATCAACAAATCGCTTCCCCTGATAATGGAGATAGCTCTCAACCTGAAACTCGATTTCTGATCGGTTATCGTACGCGAAGTCCTCTCCGTTCTGCAGACGCCGACCAAACTTCAATTCGATCGACTGCTCTGACAGATACGTGATGTGAGCAATCATCCGCGCGAGCGCCAGCCCGAACCGCGGCTTGTCTTCTGCGTCGTAATACCGACCATTCTGAAACAACGGGTCAGAATAGATCGCTCGTCGCCCGACGGCATTAAAGGCAATTCCCTGGGCACTGAGAGAAGGACCAGACGCCAGAAGAATCGCTGCTGCTGCTCGATCCGGGTGGCTGACTGACCACTCCAGCACCTGCATTCCGCCAAGACTTCCCCCGACAATTGCCAGAATCTTGTCGATCCCCAATGCGTCCAGCAGTGCATTGTGGACGCTGACAATATCCTGAATGGTGATGAACGGAAAACTCGGCCCGTACGGTTCCCCCGTCACCGGATTGATCGAACTTGGCCCTGTTGTCCCCTGACATCCTCCAAGCACATTGGCACAGATGACGTAGTAGATATTGGTGTCGATCGCCTTACCGGGACCAACGAATCCATCCCACCAGCCGGGTTTTCGATCTGCCGCAGAGTACCGGCCGGAAACATGAGCGTCTCCAGTCAGGGCGTGGCAGATATAAACAACATTGTCCTTTCGGGGAGATAACTCTCCGTAGGTTTCATACGCCACCGTCACGGGGCCAATGGTCGCTCCGCCTTCGAGCGCCAACACGTTGGGCGGTTCAAACAGAGTAATTGTTTGGCGCTGAACGTACTCCCCCTTGGCAGCCGAGGGAGTTTCATGTTGTTGTGAGATTTCTGTAGCCATCCCGCTGTCCGGTCAGGTTACGGCGAAAGGCAGACCTCGGATAATTGAGCAATGCACACTCAATTCTTCGGTCTTTCTGAAAAGATACGTCAAGGAATCATACGGAACTCGAGTCGTGTTTTCGAGTTGTCTGGAGGGGAACCGATTATAAGCTCAGGGGAACCAGTGACAGAATCTTCATGATCAACAAAAACCTGCTGATCTATCGGGTCCCCGTAATCGATTCAAAAATCTATGAACGGCAGTCTGACTCGAATTTGAGCCCAATCATCAGACCGGCACGGTCTAATCCAGACGTAACTTCTGTCTTGCAAACAGCAGTGCGTCCCGGAGTCGGTCGACATCTTCGTGGGTGCTATAGACGCCGAAACTTGCACGCACTGTCGCCGGAACTTTCAACGAGGCATGCAATGGCATCGTGCAATGATGGCCATGCCGGACAAAGACCCCGCGCCGATCCAGAAGTTGAGCCAGATCCTCAGGATGGGCTTTTTCCATTGTGAAGCTGAGGATCGCCCCACGCTTTTCGACAGCCGGTCCATAAATCCTGATGCCAGGGACTTTGGACAATTCCTGCCAGCCGTATCGGGTGACTTCCTGTTCATAATCATGAACCGCTTCGACACCTAGCCCATTCAGGAAATCAATCGCGGACTTCAACGCAATCGCCTGCACAATCGGAATTGTCCCTGCCTCGAATTTTGCAGGGAGGTGAGCCCAGGTTGAGCCATCAAGACTAACCTGCTCGATCATGTGTCCGCCGAAGACAAACGGGTCCATGCGTTCAAGCAATTCACGTTTGCCATAGAGAACACCGATTCCGGTTGGCCCGTAGAGTTTGTGGCCAGAAAACGCCATGAAGTCGATTCCCTGATCGACAACATCAATCGCTCCATGCGGCACACTCTGAGCCCCATCGACAACGATCACCCCTCCGACATCATGCACACGTTCCGCAAGCAGGCGAACAGGATTGATCGTCCCCAGCACATTGGACATGCCTGTAACGGAAAGGATTTTTGTACGCGGGGTTATGAATTCATCCAACCGCGTCAGATCAAGCTCTCCAGAGTCCGTTAACGGAAGATATCGAACAACGGCACCCGCCTGCAGAGCAACCTGCTGCCAGGGCACCAAGTTCGCATGATGCTCCATCAGATTCAGCAGGATTTCATCCCCCTGCTTCAAATGCTTGCGTCCCCAGCCGAACGCAATGCTGTTCAACGCAAGAGTTGTTCCTGATGTAAACGAAATCTCGTCTGTGCTCTCTGCCCCGATGAGCTGTCGCACCGCTTCACGGCTGGCTTCCAGTTCATCATCAACCTGTGCGCCGAATCGATAAACACCTCGATAGGCATTTGCATAGTGCGTTTCGTAGACCGCACGTTCGGCGTCAATCACACACTGAGGTTTCTGGGCCGAAGCAGCAGTATCGAGATAGGTGACTGGCATCCCTTTCGGGAGCGTCTGCTGGAAAACCGGAAACTGACTTCGAACTCGCTCAATCTCAAACATGTTTTTTCAATCGTGAACAGAGCGGGTACAGCGTGCAATCAGGAGGGGGATGATCAAACCAGTATCAGACGCAGAAACAGCAGCAGACTACTCTGCTCCCAACTCCAGTTTTTCTTTTGCTGCTTCCTGTCGAGCAAGAGCTCCCATCGCGAATTCGCGAATGC
>JBEBTF010000112.1:0-12792 GCA_040393865.1 Planctomicrobium piriforme
GTTCAAAAAGGGACCAGCGAAATTACCGTCAACCTGAAGGAATGATTTGACGGGACATTGTTGCTTCTCTCGCTCAACGGTGACTTGCGCTGCCATGAACGGGTGGCGCAGATCGTGCCGGAGCGGGACAGCAATTCGTAGGGCAGACATCCCAGCTGGGACCGTAGTTTCCAATTGATTCGCGGATCGTCGTCGGCTGAAGTCGTTCGAGTATCAGCTTAGTCACCATCTCAACAAATTGGGGATGGGTTCCGACGGTGCCGGCCCGTTGCATTGCAATCTGCCGTGTCTGGCACAGGTCGGCTGCCTCGATGTCGAGATCGAACAGAACTTCCATGTGGTCGGAGAGAAATCCGATCGGGACGACAACGACTCCCTGGGACGATTGCTCAGGGATCGTGTTGATAACATCCAGAATGTCAGGTTCCAGCCAGGGGTCTTCTGGACGGCCGCTTCGGCTTTGATAGCAGAGTTGCCATTGTTCCTGACGAAGTCCCAGTTTCTCGGCGATCAGTCGACAGCTTTCGTTCAACTGATTCACGTAAGAGCAATTGTTAGCCATCGACATCGGAATGCTGTGCGCGGTGAAGAGGATGCGGTAATCGGATTGTGCTGCATCCGGCAGCTTTCCGACGGCATCCTGAACTCGGATCACATTTGCTGCGATGAAATCGGGATGATTGTAGAAGACCCGAATTTTGTCGATGACCGGAGCGTCATCACCTGCGGCAACACAGGCGTCCATGATGTTTTGTCGGTACTGCCGGCAGCTGGAATACGAACTTATCGCAGCGGTGACGAATGCGATTGCTCGTTTGATTCCATCGGCCTTCATTTGGGCGACGGTGTCAGTCAACATGGGAGACCAGTTTCGGTTTCCCCAATAAACCGGAAGATTGACACCACGTTCACGGAGTCCATCCGTCACCGCGGAAATCAGTTCTCGATTCTGCTGATTGATCGGGCTGATTCCATCAAAGTGATAATAATGCTCGGCCACTGCAAGCATCCGTTCGCGGGGAACATTTCTTCCACGAAGAACGTTTTCCAGAAAGGGGATGACGTCCTCGCGGCCTTCTGGTCCACCGAATGACACGAACAGGATGGCATCGTAATCTGCTTGAGACACGCGAACTCTCTTGGTGGAACTGATCTTGGACGACGGAACTTCTTTTTCGGTAAACCTCGTTATTATGGGATGGAAATCGATTCCGTCCACAAGTCCGGGCCGGATTCCCTGTTTGAATTATTCAGTTTCTTTGTGGTTGTGTCCTGATGTCTCGCCTTTTTGTGGGAAATTTTTCATTTGAACAGGCATTGGATTCCGGCCATTCCCCGAGTCAATCAATTGCCCAGTTCGAGGCAGAACTTGCATGCGTCTGGTTAGCGATCGCTGAAGAAGGGGATGAAATCCTATGTCGGCTCCCATTTCCTGAGGCAGAACTGGACCGCCTTGGCACACTCGGCATCCCAAAAGCGGCGTTCCGATCACCTGATGACATCAAGTCGAGCTCCGCGACCGAGGTTGTTCCGTGGGGGTGGACGCCAGCCATACGGAAGCTATCCGATCAGCTTCGCATTCCACTGACAGCGCCGGATCACGACGTCGTTTGCCGTGTGAACTCACGTGAGTTCGGATTTGAAATCGCGAAGCAGTTGAATGTCTCGATTCCCGGCGAAAGTGTCGTCCGTTCGCTGCCGGAATTAATGCCGGCGATTCAACGGATTCATCAGGAATTCGGGGGATGGGTGATTAAACCAAATCACGGGCAGGCAGGACGGGGACAACTCCGGGGGGACGGGCCATTTCTCTCCGAGCAGCAATTCGCAAGCGTGCTGCATCTTCTGTCCAAACAAGGTGTTGTGCATGTCGAGCCGCTGCTGGAGCGAATCGCAGAACTCGGTGCCCAATGGGAAATTCATCCGGATGGTCGGGTTGAGTGGCGCGGGTTGACCCGACTGCTGACCGATTCTAAAGGGCGATATCTCGGAACCGCGATGAATGCTCTTGAGATTGAGGAAGCAGCAAGTGAAAATTTAATGATCACCCAGCGTCAGGCACTGGAGCATATCTCTTCGTTGGGATACTTCGGACCGGTCGGGATTGATGTTATGCTGTACCGGCAGCGGGAAGAGACGCTCGTGCGTCCACTCCAGGATATTAACTGCCGGTGGACGATGGGGCGAATTGGCTGGGAATGGAATCAGCGGTTCGGGCACATCGCCGGGAAAGAGCTTTCTGGGAGTTGGTTGCATTCATACGAGCCTCCAGCCCCGTCAGCCGTTGCTCTTTCCCCATTGGAATTGGACGGCACACCCGTCCGCTGCCGAACCTGGTGGATTGCATAGAGGGTCCAATGAATTGTGAAATACAATCGGTTCGGGTGAACTGATGAAAAAATGGCTACAAGACCTTCAGACGGAAGATCGCCTGCAGAAGGGGTACGTGATCATTCTGCCAGGGATCGAAGGGGACAGCCCGTTTAATCGAAATGTCGCTCAAGGTCTGCTGGATGCAGGCGTTCCCTACGCAATCGAAATTTTCGACTGGACCAAACGAATCCTGTTCTGGCCCACATTTATTTATAATCTCCGTTCGCGCAGGTTGCATGAACAGAAGTCGAAGGAAATCGCAGCAAAAATCCTCGACTATCAACGGACATATCCCAACCGTCCGGTCTATTTGATCGGTCATTCCGGTGGCGGGGGGATGTGTGTTCTGACGTTGGAATGTCTGCCCCGAGAGACCACCGTGTCTGGAATTGTTCTGCTTGGTGCAGCGTTGTCCCCCGGATATTCACTTCGGCCCGCACTGCAGCATGTGGATCGGAGGATCTGGAGTTTTTGCTCCTGGGGCGACCTGTTCTTTCTGGGGATTTTTACGACGACTTGCGGAACAGTGGATGGTCGACATTCTCCGAGTGCCGGCATGGTCGGGTTTCAGTGTCAGGCCCTTGAGGATGAAGAACGGGTGAAGTTCGAAGAGATTCCTTTTCAGGCTTCCTATGTCCGCGATGGAAATCTTGCGGGGCATTTCGGTTTCACGTCTTCTCGATTTGTCCGCAAACATGTCGCTCCACTTTTACTCTCCTGTCCTGCGTTGACAGAAGTGCTCACCAATGAGATGAGCGCTTGTCTGCCAAATGCGTCACTTCCATGACTCAAACGAATCTGACACAGAGTGGCATTCCTTTTGGACCGTCGCCGATTCCTCGGAATTCGAGCGTCAGCGGCGCGTATGTCCATGTTCCATTCTGTATTCACCGATGTGGCTATTGCGACTTCACGGTCGTCGCCGGGCGGGACGATCTGATTGGCGACTATCTGGTCGCTCTTGAGCAGGAACTGAAAAGCAAACTCTCTGAACCGCATCCGGTGGAGACGTTGTTTCTTGGTGGGGGAACGCCGAGTTATCTCCCGCCGGCCGATATGGAACGGCTGTTCTCGCTGCTGCGGAACTGGTTTCCTCTCCGGGAAGGGGGGGAGTTCTCAATGGAGTGCAATCCTGATGGGCTCACATCCGACCGTATGGCGTTGATGCGAGACGCCGGCGTGAATCGGATCAGTCTGGGGGTGCAATCGTTTGAGGCCGGTCATCTACAGACATTGGAACGCACGCACACGGCAGAAGAAGTTGAAGAGGTTGTTGGGCGATTGCGCGACCATGGCTTCGAGAATGTGTCGTTTGATCTCATCTTTGGTGTTCCGCACCAGACACTCCCTCAATGGGAAGAAACACTGGCGACTGCCGTTCGACTGGCTCCTCAGCATATTTCCACGTACGGGTTGACCTACGAGAAGGGAACGTCGTTTTGGACTCGTCTTCAACGAGATCAGATTCATCCGGTTCCGGAAGAACTGGAACGGGAGATGTACGAAATGGCGATGACATTTCTCCCCGAACGCGGATACCGTCAGTATGAGCTTTCAAACTTTGCTCAACCGGGTTTCGAGTGTCGTCATAATCAGATGTATTGGCGAGCTGAACCTTTCTTTGGCATTGGTCCTGGAGCTGCGGAGTTCCTGAATGGTGTACGTCAACGAAACCACCGGAGCGTCACCGTCTGGATTGAACGCTTGAAGCTGAATCGATCTCCTGTTCAGGAAGTCGATGAGTTAGATGCGGACCTCATGGCACGTGAGGCGGTCATGGTGGGTTTGCGTCAGACGGCTGGAATTCCATTGGCTGCATTTGAAGAGAAATACGGAATCTCCGTTCGCGACCTCGCTGCCGAATCATTCGATCAGTGCATCGAGAAAGGGTGGCTTGAAGAAGAGAACGGCCACGTTCGACTGACATTTGAAGGACGCTTCGTCGCTGATTCTGTAATGGCAGAGTTCTTCTAAGCGGAATATTCCCTCGCAGCGCATTGGGCAGGTCCGTCGTTCGTTACTCCAGTACTTCATTTCAGTACATCATTGCAATCCAGTCATCGTGAATCGTCCTTCACAAATTTCTGACAACGATGCTCACAGGATCTGGCGGCAGATTGCTCTTTCCTTTTTGCCTGAGGGGAAAGAGTGCCATGTCGTTGGAACGCTTGCCGGAGGGTTCAGTCAAGCTGTTGTCGTGGAGATTCAGACGGCGGAAGATCGGTATGTTCTCAGAGGAACACCGGGCGAGGACACCGATGCAGCATCCTTGGCGAAGTTGCATCGATGGATGCATGAACTTCGTAAAGATGGACTCCCCGTTGCTGCACCATTATGGCACCAACAGAGCGGGCAGACCTCCTTTTACTTACGTAACAGACACTGGCAGTTGGAGCCGAAGTTGCCCGGCATCCCAGTGACTGGGGAGTCAATAACCGACCAGCAGTTGGAGAACGCAATCAGAACTCTGGCGCAGATGCATCAATCCGCCAGTGACTGTCGCCTGGATGATTTTCGAATGAGGAATGGGCGCGTCCCGTCAGTACTGTCCAGGCGTCAGCTCATTCGGAAGTGGACACCAGAGAGATTGGTTCAGGCGGAACAATCTCTTCTGAATGCACCCTCGTTACTGCGTGAGAAACTGCACTCCGTACTCGCCGGGTTTCTGCTCCTGTCGCATCGAATCGATCAGGAATTGGCAGGTCTTGAGGATCAGGTGGTTCCCCTGCATTGGTGCTTTCGGGATCTCTGGAACGCGCACCTGCTGTTCACCGGAGGTCAGGTGACAGGGGTCATAGATCCACATGCGGCCCGAGAGGATCACATTTCGACCGATCTCTCACGACTGCTGGGGAGCCTGTTTGGAGATGATACGGCTCGCTGGGAACAGGCCCTGCGGTACTACGAGAAATACCGCAAGCTTACCGCCGTTGACCATCAACTGATTCGGGCAATGGACCGGAGTTCCGTGCTCTTAAGCGGGATGACGTGGCTATCACGCTGGATGAATGGTGAGATTAGTTCTGAAAGAGTCGATGACGTCGTGAAGCGACTGCTCCCGTTGGAGCAGCGAATTCAGCGGCAGCTCTCGACTCAGCGTCAAATATCAACGTTGGACGGAATTTGACCACAGGCTGGCGATGCCAGTTCCTGCTTCATCGTAAACCGCTCGAAGGGATTCGATCTGTGAGGCACACACGTCACGCGGACGAGCAACAACTTCGTCGCCGGGCTGAAGTCCTGAGAGGATTTCAATCTTGGTTTCGTTGACTAACCCTGTTTGAACGTCCCGGATATCGAGTTCCTCGCCATTTCGAACAAACGCAATCTGACGGCCATCGACGCCAACAATTGTCTCCAGCGGAGCAATGATGGCTTCATGTTTCTGACCGACAAGGATGCGGACATTGCCAGACATCCCTGGTGCGAGTAACTCAATGGCATCCGGAGCAGCTTCGACTCCGATGACAACCTCATAATCACGAAGATTGTAATTGGGGTAGAGTCCCATTTGTGGAACGCTGCCTCGACGTGTGATGCGACCGGTCAATTGCAGGTCAGGACGTGCTCCGACCTGAATGGTTGCCGGTTGTCCAACTTCGACTTGTCGAATCTTTGATTCGTGTAAACGGACGACCACTTCCAACTGGCTGCGGTCCGGGAGCATGACCAATGGCTGCAGGAAACGAACCAGATCTCCCGTTTTTACAGTCACTGTTGATCGAGACCCGTTTCGGGCATACAGCACCTGACCAGATTGATTGGCGCGAATGGTACAGGCGTCGATGTTTTTCTTCAGGCGGTTAATGTAGTGCTGGTGTGCATTACAGGAACGTGTCCAAGCCTGTACACGAATTTTGCCGTTCAATATCGCGGCATTTGCCCGTAACTTTGCTCGCTCGACGGATCGCTCCGCCTCTTCGAGCTTGCCGGCCAATTCAATCATTTTTCGATCGCGACTGTATCGGTCGAGGGTGTGCAACAGGTTTTGCTGGTTGCGGAGTGTCTGCTCGTGTCGAAGTAGTGTCAGGCGGTCCGCTTCTCGTTCGGAAACGTCTTTATACCCCAGTTCCACCATGCGGACGGTGTAGTCGTACTTCTTACGTGCATAATCCAGATTCGCTTCAGCGACAACGATTTTTTCTTCGATCTTATGCCGCTCTTGCGTGGCCTGAGCCAGCTTGTATCCGGCCAGTTCCATTTTCGCGAGAATCAACTTGAGCTGAGCGGCGGCGATGGAACTTTCGTTGGCCAGTTCCTGAACTTTGAGATTGCTCTGAACCGTGTGCAGGTTGTTCTGGGCGTTCATCGCCATGACTTCGCGCTGCTTGAGTCTTTGGTCAAGCACTGAAGAGTCGAGCAGGGCAACGATGTCCCCTTCCTCGACATAAGTTCCCTCGTCAGCAATCCACAGAAGATTGACGCTCCACTCACAGCGGCTGTTGATCGCCTTGGTCGAGCTGCTTTGGAGTTCTCCGCGCTCTTCAATGACAACTTCCATCAGTCCTTGCTGGATGGAATGAAAGCCGTCGGCTGGAATTCGATTGAGATGGTTGCCGATACCGAAACTCATCATCGGCATCATTGCCAACCCGCCGAATGTGCCCAGTCCGAGGAGGAACAGAGCAATAAAACGGCGACCGTGGTGCGTCCTTGCGTGTGAAGTGTCCTTCATCACGACGGTCCTTAAGTTGTTTCAGTCACACTCAGACGAAAAATCAAGGAGGGAGGGTTCGCAACGATTTCAATTGAACCTGGTCTGCGAAAGGCATCGCCGATTTCGCGTGTTTGGAGTCGTCAACTGCGTGTTACTCACAGCGGCAGTCGGGATGTTCCAAAAGTTCAAGTGACTTCACTTGCGACGTGGTGTCTGGTGTTTCCTGAATGGCAGGTGTCTGTAAACGGAGGGATTCACTTCCTCATCGTTGAGAAAGTCGGAGTGCGAGTTGCGAAACGAACCTGATACGTCAGGTGTGACGTTTCACCACTTGTATCCCTTTGGATCATAGTCGGAAATTCCGGAGTCAGGGAACCGATACCAGCGATGAACTGGGAAGAATAAACAAACGTCAATTCTTCTGGTCCGGCTCTTCGACGCCAGCAACACAATCGTCAGAACCGCATCAAGACTTGAGACAGAGAGAATCGCGGTTAGTGGAAATTCCATAACCGGTTTGGGGGAAAATACTTAAAGGATGGTGCCTTTTTGGCAGAAGTGACTACGAGGGTGGTCCCGGCGGGCTGGATGGGGGATGTAGGGGTTCAGTCTGGTCCAAAGTTTTTTTTCCGACGCGACCCGTACTTTTCTGCCGCAGTGACGTGGGAACGCGACGAATCGGAGATTTCGGGTCAGCAGATCGCTTGCAACTCGAGCAAAATCCGTTGGAGGGAAGCACATTCCCGCAGTGCTCACAAAGCGGGATGGGGACCTGCGAGTCTTCGACAGAAACGGACGGGGCAGGTACTCGTGACGTCGGAGTTGCAGGGCGAAAGTGAGCCTGTTTGGGGCGGTTCGTCACTTTTAACTGAGGTGCCGGTGATTTAGGAACGGGCAGGTTCGGAGTTGCTTGTACCGGGGGAGGCGTGCGCTCAATGGCTGTTTCCGCTCGCCGGCCGCTTGTCATTTCAACCGCTTCTACATGCAGACGGCCTTGCTCGTCATATTGAAACGTGACCTCGATCGGTGACTTCACCGGGAGTTTCTCCGGGAGTCCTGCGATGACGCACTCCCCCAGTTCAACCGGAGCATCGGTTTCTGATGCACCGCTTTCGATGATGCTCAGTCGGACCTGCTTCTGATTTTGCGTGACAGTTCCAAACGTTTGGCGGTAAGCACATGGCAACGGTGTATTCGCCGGGATTAAGGCATGGGGAACCCGTGCTTGAGTAGCCGTGTTCTTTACCAGAATTCCGAGTGAACGCCCGCTGACACTTTGTTGGCGGAACGTTGCCAGGCGCTCGCTGACCTGCGAGTTGAGTTGAACTTTTTCAAGACGCCTTCCACTCAGCAACATGCCGGCATAATACGCAGCTCCATGTGAGATGGATTGATCCGGAGACAGTGACTGATTCAACGTCGTTCCGCTGATCCGTTGGAGCATGTTTCGAATCATCGGCATCCGCGAGGCCCCACCGGTTGCCAGCACTGCGTCGATATGCGCCCAACCGAGTTTGTTCTGTTTCAGCAGCCCTCTCGTGAGCGCTTCCGTTCTGTCCAGAAGAGACTTTGTCATCTCTTCGAAGTCCTGACGGTCAACCGGAAATGATTTACGGCGTCCGGCATGCTGTATTAAAACGGCAGATCGAGACCGGACACTTAAGCTGCGTTTCGCCTGTTCGACTTCAAGCAGCAACGCCTGCATGCTTTCGGCATCTTGTCGAGGATCACTGATGGCCTCTCGGACGAAAAGGTCGCAGACATGCTCCTGCAAGGCTCGATTCCAATCGAGACCTCCGAGTTTGAGATCTCCGCCGGACGCGATGACTCGCACTTCCTGTTGGTTGTAGCGGACCAGCGACAGGTCCAGGGTTCCCCCTCCCAAATCGAAGACCATCACGGTTTGATCGTTTGCCAGTTCGGCAAACCACATTCCCTCACCCAGGACGTAACAGAGGGACGCGGCGACGGGTTCATTGATAATGTCGACCCGTTCCAGACCGGCCTGTAGTCCTGCGTCGATCGTTTCCTGACGTTGCAAATCGCTGAACTGCGCCGGAACGGTGATCACGGCATGGCGGATGCGGCCTAATTGTTCCTCAGCGGCGTGCAGAAGCTTTTTCACGATGAAAGACGCGATGTCTTTCGGACGATAAACGCGACCTTCAAAGACCCAGCATTTGTGAGGATCTCCCATGAAGCGTTTGGCATGCTGAACAACCCGATCTGGCATGGAGATGGAATGCCGCAAGGCTTCGGTTCCAACGATCACTTCTCGTCCGTCAAAGAAAACGACAGAGGGGGTTGCCAATTCCCCTTCGTCATTGGGAAGAGTGACAGGCTGTCCCTGTGCAGTAAGATATGACAGGCTGGAATAGGTCGTTCCCAGATCGATTCCTACTGGAATGACGGAATGACGAGGACCGGAAACAGACATCTCTGAACCTCATTAAGCACAAAATCTCACCGCCCCACCGGACAATGCGATTTGAGAGCAGTTTGTTTGACCAGTCGCCGCCGACTTACACGAAGTTCAACAGTGGAAATGCTTCTCTCAGCACGACAGGATCGGGTGGAATTCAAATCTGGATTTTCTCTAGATCACTATGTTCTACCATGCCTGAATCCGGCAATGACAGCGTCAGGCAGTCGAATAAAGAAACGGAGAGATCTGGTGGATTTCATCAGATTTTTTTGAAACCCAGGAATGTTGGAATAATTTTACTTTCCTGTACCTGTTAAGCCGTCGAGAAACGCAATTGTATGAGGCTTCTGTGTGATTTTCATGAGCTGAACATACTTTCGCAGGCAATTGTCGTTCTTTTTGCAGTCTGGTTTCTCCATAGATTCCCCGGTTTCTGAAATTGGCGTCAGTGAGTAACATAAAGCGGTCTCGCCAGAACGTTTGTCCTTCCCAGATGCCGCCATGCCGATATCCTCTTTCGACTACTTCCCGGGCAACCGTCTCATTTTCGGACCGGGCTCTCTTGAACGACTTGGTTCCGCCGCATTGGATTGTGGGGGGACAACGGTTCTGCTCGTGACCGATGCCGGGCTGAAACAGGCGGGGCATGAACAGCGTGCTCTTCATCAGCTTGAGCAGGCAGGTCTGAAAGTCTGTACGTACGATGATGTGCATCCCAACCCGACTACTGAGGATATTGAGCGCGGATGTGAGTTCGCCCGACCGCTTGGGATTGATCTAATTATTGGTCTTGGAGGCGGCAGTAGCATGGACTGCGCCAAAGGGATCAACTTCCTGCTGACCAACGGCGGGAAGATGCAGGACTATCGGGGAACTGGCAAAGCGACAAAGCCGATGCTCCCCATGATCGCGATTCCCACGACATCCGGCACCGGGAGTGAAGCCCAGTCGTATGCGGTCATCTCCGACGCACAGACGCACATGAAAATGGCATGCGGCGATAAGAAGGCTCTTCCGAAGATTTCAATTCTCGATCCGGAATTAACTGTCACAATGCCGCGTTCAGTGACAAGTGCGACCGGAATCGATGCGCTGAGTCACGCTCTGGAAACCGCGGTGACTCGTGACCGACATCACATCTCAAGTTTGTTCAGCCATCAGGCGTGGCAGCTGATTATCTCTTCGCTGGAAACAGTGCTGCGAGAACCTGCGAACGTTTCCGCGCGAGGAAGCATGCAGCTCGGTGCTTACTTTGCCGGGACCGCCATCGAGAACTCGATGCTTGGAGCGACGCACGCACTTGCCAATCCGTTGTCCGCTCATTTCGAACTGACGCATGGCACTGCCATTGGTGTGATGTTGCCTTATGTCGTTCAATTCAACAGCAAAGAGCCGGAAGCAAGGAAGATTTATTCGAGTCTGGTCAACCAGGCGGGACTGACAGACTCCGCGTCCGAAGATCCTGTACAAACTCTGGTGCGAACTTTACGAAAATTGATTGGGGAAGTGGCCGGCCAGCCATTAACGTTAAAGGAATGTGGAGTCGACAAAGAACTGTTTCCGCAGATGGCCGAAGAAGCAGCACTCCAATGGACCGGTCAATTTAACCCTCGAACTGTTACCCCGCAGTTGTTGCTGGAGATTTACAAATGCGCGTTCGATGGAACCGACGTCACGTTCTGAAGGGGGCGATGCTGGCGTCGCTCGGATGGGTGAGTGGTCTCGTTCGCCTGCCTGCATCGGCTTTTGCCTCGGAACCGGTTAAGGGGACTTCCTGGACGACCTTTCGCAATTCTCCTGAGAACTGGGGAATCGCCCAGACCGTGCTGTCAGAAAAATTGACGCGAAAATGGGAGCGAAAAACTTCGGACGGAACCGCTTCCACACCGGTCATTGCTGACGGCCATGTTTATGTTGGGACTCTCAGTGGAGACTTACTTTGCCTTCGATTGACGGACGGGGAAGAGGTCTGGAAGTATCGTTCTCAGGAAGTGGTTGAACCCAATAATTTTGCCCCCGGATTTAATGCCGCCGCCGCTCTGAACGAAACATCCGTGTTCATCGGTGATGATCAGGGAGGCTTTCATGCTGTTGATCGTTCGACCGGAAAACGACGCTGGCATGTCATGACCAATGGCGAAATTGTCGGTGGGGCCCAATTCTATAAAAATCAGGTGATCTTCGGTTCGCACGATGGGCATCTCTATTCGCACGATGCGCAAACAGGTACCCGAGTCTGGTCCGTAGAAACTCATGGTCCAGTGAATGCGACGCCGTGCCTCTCCGGGAATCACACGTTCATAACGGGATGCGATCAACCCATTCTTCGAGTCATCGATGTGGAAAAAGGGGAACAGGCTGCGGAAGTTCCTTTGGATTCACTTCTACTCGCGACGGCTGCGGCGCGTGATGACATCCTTTATTTTGGGACTGATAACGGTGCCATCATCGCGATGAACTGGAAGAAAAAGGAAACAATCTGGGAGTTCTCTTCTTCCGGTAAAGAGCAGCAGGTTCATTCATCCCCCGCCGTCACAGAAGACTTCGTTGTCATCGGGAGTCGCGACAAAAAGGTTTATTGCCTGAATCGCAAGAATGGGGAACTGGTCTGGAGTTTCACCTGTCGGGCTAAGATCGATTCATCTCCAGTCATCGTTGGAGACCGCGTGTTCTTTGGTGCGTCCGATAAAAATCTCTATGGGGTGCGGCTGAGTGATGGCAAAGAAGTGTTCAAGGAATTCGTCAGGAACGCCGTCACGGGTTCTCCCGCGATTGCTGATGGTCACCTCGTTATTGGCTGCGAATCAACAAACGGTCTGATTATCTGCTTTGCTTAGCGCCGTTTGCACTCCCTTCAAGACTTGGTTAAATGTAGGTTCTTGTTGATTCGTGTTGCGAATGGTGATTGCGGCGTGCGTTTTTGCGTGTGACCGGCTCAGCTCATTCTTCATTCGGCTTTATCACCCACTGCTTTATCGCCTAGGTTGGAGACGTCGCTCATGAGTCAATCGATCGCCGGGACGCGTCGTGATTTCTTGCAGGGAACCGCAATGGCAATGGCTGCGACCTCTCTGGTCAGCATTGTCCCTGCAACCGTGCTCGGGCGGGAAGGGGCAACGTCTCCGAACGAAAAGATTTCCTTAGGTGTCATCGGGATCGGGCCGCGCTGCACCTATGTCCTCAAGCCGATTCTGGGATTTGCGGACGTTCGCTGTGTTGCGATCGCAGATGTGCAGGAGACACGGAGGAATGCTGGCAAAAAACTGGTCGACGACGCGTATCAAAACCAGGATTGCGTGCTCTATTCAGACTTTCGCGAACTTCTCGATCGCAAAGA
>JBEBTF010000113.1:0-12701 GCA_040393865.1 Planctomicrobium piriforme
GGGGCTCAGGTGGTGCTCCCGGTGAATTCACTGGAGCCGCTGCAGGCGGAGTGACCACTGGCGGTCGTAGTTCCCCCATCCCGAGCAATTCGAGCACGAATTCACGGAAGACAGGGGCCGCGTTCTCACCTGCTCCGCCATGCTCCAGAACCACGACGACAGCAACGCGCGGATTCTGAGCTGGAGCATAACCTGCAATCCAGGCGTGATCGGCTTTCTCTCCGACAGTTCCTGTTGCACATAACGCAGCCATCGAGAGTAACTCAACTTGAGCGCCGTTTGCGTTGCCGTTCTCACCTTGAACCGATTGTTCGAGCCCACGACGCAGCAAGGAAATCGTCTCGGCACTCAATCCAGGAATACGCTGCGGAGAGACTTGAGCCAATTCGTTCTCATCAACTTTGGCAACATGCGGCGTCACCAGATACCCGCCATTCGCGATCGCGGCCATCATGCGAGCGGCCTGCAATGGGCTGACCAGAACGGCTCCTTGACCAACGCCAAGTTGCAGAGTTTCTCCAGTAACTCTCTGCCGTCCATTCGAACTTTTGGCCACGAGCGATGCCAGCGGAGGAAGCTTGCCTGATGTCTCTGACGGAAGATCGATTCCGGTTGGCTGTCCTAACCCGAAACGAGTTGCCCATCCCAGTAATGGCTCTGGGCCTGTGCGTCTCGCAAGGTCGTGAAAGCAGACCTGACATGACTGGCTGATGGCTTCTTCCAACAGCAATTGACCATGCCCAATTCCCTGTTGCCGGAACAGCAAACACCGGTAACGATCCGGCTGATCAAGAAATCCCTGACAATGCAGAATCTCACCTGGCGCAGAGATGCCGGACTCTAACGCCGCTGTGGTTGTAATCACCTTGAACAATGCGCCCGGCGGGAGTGCCATCTGGGTCGCTCGCGAGAACAATGGCAAACCGGGATCGCGCTGCAAGCGTTCCCATTCTTCTACTGTCGGCCGCACAAGGACCGGCAATGACGGACGGGGGCTGTTCGCCAGTGCCAGAATGTCTCCGGTCCAGACGTCCATCGCGATCAGACATGCCCCGCGCGGGATCACGCGACCGGAAGAAAGACTTTGTGGAGGGGGATACAAAACCCGATCGAGAGCCTGTTCTGCGAGGTGCTGTAATTGAGAATCAATCGTCAGCACAACATCCTGACCATCCTGCGGCAACCGAATCACTTCCGACTCAACCAGTTCTCCATGTCGATCCCGAGTTCGCTTTGTTTCCCCGGGAATCCCTTGGAGTTCCGCCTGATGCGCCATCTCGACACCGGCCTCACCTTTGCGAACACCAGACGAATTGCTGCTGTCCGCTGGCTGGCGACGAACTCCTACGACATGCGCGGCCAAGGATTGACGAGGGTAATGGCGAGAAGAACTTGAACGGATCTGCACACCCCGAAATCGGGCAGGCTGAGACTGAATCGTTGCGACGACCTGCAATGGGACATTCTTCAAGACGATATGATCCTGCAGTTCTTCTTTCAGAATCAGCGGATCATTCGCGAAACGATCAGGGGCAGTGGTCAACTCATCGACAACAAGTCTCGCGATCCCGGTCAGTCCCTCTGACCATTGAAATTCGTCAGCCGCCGCAGCTTCTGCCTTCTGAGTACGACGTTGCTCGACAGAAGCTTTCATGGTTTCAATTCGCTTCTGAATCTCTTGCATTCGTTGCAAGATTGCTTGCGAACTCGTTCCGGTCACTGCTTCCAGGCTGGCCAGCAACTCTGTCTGGTGTTCTCGAAGCTGCTGTTCAATTTCCTCTCGTCGCTCACGATTTTTACGATCTTTCGATGACAGCTCTTTCATCGCCTGACGTCTCAGCCAGGCCGCATTCATCGGGGATTCGAGCCAGCGATAATCGACAGCGATATCGTATTCCACTTCATCCTGAGCGAGGACAACACCGTCGCGAGAGACAATGCGTCCATCGCGTGCCGGAACTGTTTCGATCTCCACTGCCGGCGTTTTCCAGGGAGTGATAAAGCGTTCCCCGACGAACGCCTGAAGATGCACCAGCCGGACCATGATCGGCAACTGAATCAGAAGGATGAAAGCAGCCAGAATCAAAGGACGTCGTCGGGAATGGTCGACCGTTGAAGTCGATTCCACCCAATCTGCTGTCAACTGTGAGAACGGTTGATTACGCACGACACCGTGACCTCACGCCCTGTATTCGCGAAATGGAGCATTGCGAAGCAAACTGTAAGACCAGATTTCAGACACCGCCATCAGCACGAACAATCCCAGAAACGTTGCCGCCTGTCGACCAGCTTGAGCCATTACTAATTCTGTCGCATTCAACTGACTCTCGGACAGAAGCCCCAGCCCGACACGTGAAGCTCCCAGAACGGAGAGCAAAACAACTGAGAGCAATGCCTGATCGATCATCGATCGCGACCTTCGATCTTCCGAATGAAAGAACTGAGCAATCAGACCCAGCGTTGCGCAAATTGCAATTCCTGAACCGACCGGTTGATTCCAGACATCATCCTGAAGTAATCCAATGAGCCCGGCCCAGAAGACACACTCTGCTTTCGTCCACCACAAACAGACGCACAGCAGAATCAGGTCGAGACCAGATGGGAGCACTGATGCATTTTTGAACCAGACCGGGAGCGCAAGTTCGCCCAACATCGCGGCAAACACGATCGCACCAGTCATCATCCAACGCTGCATCATGAAACGAAATCCCTGAATCATGGAGGCGATTTCAGAATGGGTGCACCGGTCTCGGCCCGGGAGAGATCCACCACCCACCGCCCCTGATTCAGATGAAAACATACCGCGAATCGAGTTTTCGGGGCAATCCGCATTTATCACAGCACGGCATCAGGCATGAAAACCTGTTTACATGCAGAAGATCCGATTGGTTCGAACTTCCACAAAAAAGTTGCTAACGTGGGGCAAAACGATGCTCCTGCAGGATTTTCGCGATGCGTATCTATCTCGGAATTGATATCGGAACGAGCGGAACCAAGACGCTGGCGGTTCGCGAAGATGGCTTTATTCTGGCATCCGCCACGCAGGAATACCCCATTTCAAGTCCGCATCCCGGCTGGTCCGAACAGAATCCGGAAGACTGGTGGAACGCGGCAGTCGAGACTGTGCAGGCGGTCCTCCATCAGGGAAAAGTTGATCCCAAACATGTTGCCGGCATTGGGCTCTCTGGTCAGATGCACGGAAGTGTGTTCCTGAATCGAGAGCATCAGGTCATTCGCCCGGCTCTACTTTGGAACGATCAACGAACGACTCGGGAATGCGAAGAGATCGAAGCGAAGGCCGGAGGTCGGGCGGCTCTCATCGAAATGGTCGCGAACCCGGCACTGACAGGGTTCACCGCCCCCAAGATTCTCTGGCTGCGAAACAACGAGCCACACAACTATGAACAACTGGCTCAGGTGCTGCTCCCGAAAGATTACATCCGTTTCCGTCTGACAGGTGAGTTTGCAACCGAAGTGAGCGATGCGTCGGGAACCCTGCTACTTGATGTTCGCAACCGCTGCTGGAGTCAATCGCTTCTAACACGTCTGCAAATTGATCCGGCGTTGCTGCCGAAGGTGTATGAATCCGAAGAAGTCAGCGGAACATTGCACACATCTGCAGCCCAAAGACTGGGCCTTCCAGTCGGAGTTCCAGTTGTCGGCGGAGGTGGAGATCAGGCTGCTGGTGCTGTCGGGAACGGAATTGTCTCCCGGGGAGTTATCTCTGCAACGATGGGAACCAGTGGGGTCGTGTTTGCTCACAGCGACGAAGTTCAGATCGATCCGGACGGACGCCTCCACACATTCTGTCACGCCGTTCGTGGAAAATGGCATGTGATGGGCTGTGTCCTGTCCGCCGGGGGCAGTCTGCAATGGTATCGAAATCAACTGGGACAACCGGAAAGCAGTGTCGCCGGTGCGATGAAGCTCGATCCGTATGAAATTCTCGCCGCCGAAGCCGCACAGGCCCCGGCCGGATCAGAAGGGCTCTTTTTCCTTCCGTATCTGACAGGCGAACGCTCCCCAATCAACGATCCTTACGCACGTGGGGCATGGATTGGCCTGACATGGCGACATGGGCGACCGCATCTCGTCCGTTCGGTCATGGAAGGGGCCACCTATGCCATGCGTGACTGTCTCGAAGTCACCAAAGAAATGCAGATTCCAGTGGGAGAAATCCGCGTTTCCGGAGGAGGGGCCCGCAGCCCGTTCTGGAAGCAATTACAGGCCGACATCTACGGACAACCGGTCGTGACCATCAACACAGAACAAGGCCCGGCCTTCGGTGTTGCTCTGCTCGCGGCCGCAGGCACCGGTGCCTACAAAGATGTCGTGGAAGCCTGTGAAGCAACGATTCAGGTCGTCTCCAAAACCGAGCCTGACGATAAAGCCTTGGCAACATACAATCGAGGCTTCCCATTACACCGCCAACTTTATCAGTCGCTGAAAAGTGACTTTCGAGCACTGGGGAACTTCGTTGGAAATGGATAGCAAGATGGGGAAACGCCGGAACGTATTCCCGTCACGTTTCGTTACGTGATGTCCTCCAAAAGCCGAATCGATGGCCAAGCGATGCAATCATTATGACGTTGCATTCGAAGAGTTACTCAGACTCCTTCGCCGCCCCTACGTCTCTGTGAACGAAACCCGACGAGCCCTGACACAGGAGACCTCACTGAAATCGATGGACTTCATCGTCTATTCGAAACAGACAGAAAATCTGCTTGTCGATGTGAAAGGGCGGAAGCTGACTCCCCGGTCCCGCTGTTGGGAAAACTGGGCCTCGGAGGATGACATCGCCAGTCTGGTGAAATGGGAACAGGTCTTCGGCAGTGGCTTTCGCTCGATGCTTGTTTTTGCCTATGACATCACCGGTCCGTGCTCGACGCAGCAGCATACGCTGACTTGGGAAATCCAGGGACGCCGCTATGCGTTCTACGGAATCTGGGCAAGCGATTACGCTTCGGCAATGCGGTCATTTTCTCCCAGTTGGAGAACCGTCAATTTACCCAATCCGGACTTTCAACGGCTTCGCCAACCTCTTCTGGACGTCCTGTAAATCAACGGACAGACGCCCACAGAAAGGTACGAACTGGTCTGGTTCATCACGCATCAGTCGTTTTTCGTGAGTTCTCGCTTTTCAAAACCCGGCAAACTCTTGACAATCAGGGCTCGAAACACGAATCCACGACTGCTCGGTCACTGGACAGGTTAAAAGTTATGATGAGGACAACCATGATGCTCGCTCGCAGGCTGAACCAGACTGCAGCACAGGCATGTCTTTTGGCTGCCCTCGTTTTTTCGACTGCCCCTGTCTTTGCTCAGGAAGAGGGCGCCGCTCCCCCGGAAGAAACACCTGCAGCAACTCCGTCCCCCTCGCCTGCTCCGGCTGTCCCCTCGGCGGTTCCCGGTGGAACGCCTGTGGTGACGAGGCCAATGTGGCTGGATGGAGGAATCACGGTAGTCATGATCGGGTTGGGATTATTTGTTGTCTGTAAAAACAGCAACCGGACGTAATCCCTGTTCCTCGATTCCTCACGTTCCCGATCACCATCAATTTTTCATCTGATTCAACTGACACGGCCAATTGAAATGCTGCTGCAATTCGGGAATGGTTGGTCGTGAATCAGGTGCGGATTGCTGTTACTGGCGTTGGCATGGTGACCCCGTTTGGTGTCACACGAGACGCATCCTGGCAGGGACTGCTTTCCGGACGGAGTGCAGTCACCTGGCTCGATGACCGCCTGCCATTTAACCCGCCTTCGAAGCCCAGAGAATACTTTGGGGCAACGGTTCCATGGACTCCAGAGACCGACGGGCGACTCGTTCCGTTTGCGCGTCGCGCTGCCAGTGAAGCCGTGACACAAGCCAGGCTCTGTCGCGAAGCACTGCGGGAAGCAGCCTGCGTCATCGGCACCAGCAAAATCGATATGCCGCTGTTTGATGAGTTCGCGCGTCCTTCTGAAAGTACGAGCTCATCAGCAAACGGTTTCACCCTGTGGAATACCGGTTCTCCCTCGGCCGCAGTGGAAGCAGTCGCCGCCGACTGGGGATGCGAAGGGGGAGCAATCTGTCCGGTCGCCGCCTGTGCAACCGGCCTCATCAGTATCCATCAGGCAGCAACACTCATTCGCCAACAGAACTGTTCCGTCGCCATCGCCGGAAGTGCAGATGCCGCACTTCATCCCGGTTTGCTCTCCTCTTACAAACGCCTTGGCGTGCATGCGAAAGCTGGTGATGATCCTGCGAAGGCATGCCGCCCATTGGACCGAACGCGAAATGGGTTTGCAGTGGGGGAAGGTGCTGCCTGCCTCGTGCTGGAAGAATGGAATCATGCCCAACAACGCGGAGCGACGATTCTCGCAGAATGGTTGGGAGGACGAATCGCCAGCGATCCGTCCGGTCTGACTTTGGTGAACGACGACGGCCAGACACTCTTCGATGTCGTGACTCGACTATTGAATGACCTGCAACTCACCCCAGCGGATCTCTCGTGCATCAGCCTGCACGGAACCGCGACCAAGTTGAATGATCGCTCTGAAGCACGGACGTTTAACCGGTTGTTTGAGAAGGAACGTCGCACTGTCCCGGCGTTTGGTCTGAAAGGGGCGATCGGTCATTTAATGGGCGCTGCCGGATCTGTCGAAACGGCTGCATCTGTGTTGTCCTTGCAACAGCAGATCGTCCCCCCGACATGCAATCATCATCAGCCAGAAGAACAGAACCGGATCAGTCTCTGCCAGTCTGCGAGACCGACTCGGCTATCGCATCTCTTGAAGGTCTCACTCGGATTCGGCGGGCATGTCGTCGCCGGAGTTCTCAAGCGAGTGGACTAACGGCCCCGACACACACTCACGTGCCGATGTACCGAGTGTAGAGCGACTTCGCTTCGATCAGATCCTCGGTCCCACTGATAATGGCTCGCCCATCTCGGAACAGCGTCAATTCCAACTGAGAGTCCGTCGGTCGAAACAGCAACAGGAAGGGATTCGTTTTCACTTCACCTGATTGCCGTAAGCGATTCGCGATCTGATCAAACACAATTCCAGACGATTGAGAGGGAGCAATCTGGACGGAGTTTCGCCCGCACAAAACTGTCGACTGAGATCCCTGTTCGCCGTTCAGCCAAAGTCGCTCTTCCCCCCCGCAACAGGGGCACAACTCTGGCCGCAATGATTCGAGTTTGATGTGCCGGAAGCTGCCGTCCCAAACATCCAGAATGGTGAGTTCAGGAGAGACGAGCTCAGGTTGCCCGGAAAGAATCTTGAGAGCCGCGACGACCTCTAAGGATGCAACGACTTGAACAGCCGGGGCGATCACCCCTGCTGTGTCGCAAGTTTCGCCGGCTCCCGGTCCCGGGGCCTCTGGCATCAGGCACCGGAAGCAGGGCGTCTTGCCTGGAAAAATGGTCATCGTCTGGCCGTGACTGCCAACACACCCCCCATGCACCCAAGGGATTCCCAACTGAATGGAAGCGTCGTTGATCAGGAACCGAGTTTCGAAATTGTCGGTCCCATCCAGAATCACATCCGCCCCCTGCACCAGTTCCAGAATCGAGGTGTGATTCAGGTCGAGGACATGCGGTTCAATTCGTACGTCGCTATTGATGCGGCGGAGCTTATTGGCAGCCGCAATCACCTTAGGCAAACGCTGTTGCACGTCGTCTTCGTCGTAGAGCACCTGCCGCTGTAGATTTGAGAGTTCGACGAAATCCCGATCGATGATCCGCAGCGTTCCGACTCCAGCGCGAACCAGTGACTCAGCAATGACCGATCCGAGAGCCCCACACCCGACCAGCACCGCAGTCGATCTCAACAAACGCTCCTGACCTGACTCACCGAGTCCGGCAAAGAGTGTCTGCTTACGATATCGGTCGGCCATGAGACATCATCACACTGTAAGAACTCAGGGAATCAAAATGGCTGCGTAATCACTTAACAGAGCAAACCGGGTTAAACGGAGCAGCCGCACATCTGTGATGTACGGCTGCTTCCTGAATGACACGCTCAAAGAGACTCGCGAAGACTTACCAGCTTGGGTGCTCTGGCAGGTACTTCTCGAATTCCTTGATCAGTTGTTCCTGATAAGCACCGGCGAATGTTCCGTTGAAGAACTTTTCGAGTGCTTCCTGATTGAAGCGAACCCAACTCTGCTCTTCGTGACCCGGGTTGATTGGATAGAAGAGAGCGCCAACAGCCTGAGCTGCAGCCTGATCGCCCGGAGCGTCCCCGATCATCAGCATCTTCTCTGGCTCATAGCCGAATGCTTTGCAGATGTTCAGAGATTCTTTTTTGCTGCCAGTTTCCTGACCGGCGATACACTGCACGTACTTGTTGATGCCGTGCTCTTCCCATTCCTTCTGCAAAGCGCCGTTTGGAGTCGCTGAGCAGACGATCAGGTCAGCATTCGCCTGCATCTTGGCGAGAGCTTCTTCCACGCCTGGGAATGGAGGAACATCGTGGACGAGATCGTTAACAGATTCGTCGACGGCCTTGGACCAGGCATAGGTCAGCAGCAGATCTGGATCCTGAGTCTTCTCGGCTTCTGGCCCGAGAGTCTTGGTGCCCAGTTTGGTTTCGCGTTTCACCCAATCGCGAACTCCCTGCAGTTTCGGGAGCTTTGCGCCGCGACGCTGAACTTCTTCCCGCTTTTCCAGCAGGTCGAGCGCCAGCAGGTAAGCTGGGAAGCGGTTTGCACCACGAGTCTTGGAGTACAGGTTCGTGAACTCGGCGGCTTCACGAGCGTATTTGGAGATGGGCTGCAGGCCGAAGTGCTTGATGAAGTTCGGAATGAAGCATTCTTTGTGCTTGATCTCCATCGAGTCGAACGCACATCCGTCCGAGTCGATCCCGATCAGAAAATCATGATTCTTTTTAAAGTTATCAAGACCGAGCTGAGACACTGATTCCTCCTGCTGTCCCTTTCAGGACATGGTTTGAGACGATGAGCCTGTTTCGAGCCGACTCGTCGTCAATCAACCCAATCTGGCTAAATGACAATAATGGCCTTCTCCCACTCACGTGAGAGTGAAACGTACGAACTCCCGACCGAAATCCCGATCAGAAGCACTATAGACTATGCCATGAGGGATCGGCGTGAAAGTGCAGAGATTTCGGTTTCATCCAACCCGGATCGCACAAACAACGACTGATCAGTTTCGCCGTCGCAGTGTATGCAACTGCAGTATGCGACTGCATCAGCCGCCGCCTGTTCCAATTCGTCACTCCCTCGCCGTTTCACAAAGCGGAATCCCTCCTCACACAGAATTGCCCGACGCGGCTTTCCCTCAAACTGAGGTTCCGGGGTGTTGAGGTGACTCATCAAGACTTTCAGATTCCTGAAAGTCACCGCATGGGCATCCATGGTCTAACGGCGTCGCTGCTGAGGGGCACCAGGAAGTAACTTGGCGTTGGAATCCTCTGGCGGAAGGTCCAGAGCGAGGAACGCAAACAAATCAGCCAGTTCCTGTGGCGTCATGGTCCGTTCGAGTTCATCCGGCATCATCGACAGTTCGCTCAACTTATCCGCCTCGATTTGACTCCGCTGAATCGTTTCCAGCTTGCCGCCCTGAATCTTCAAGACAACCCGTTCCGGAGTGTCTTCAACCGGCAATCCAGTGAGGACTCGGCCATCTTCTGTCGCAATGATGCGAGCTTGAAAACCGGGACCAATCACGGCAGACGGATCGAGAACATTCTGGAGCAACTGATTCCAGTCGTTACGTCCGTTACGTGTGATATCCGGTCCAACTTCGGCCCCTTCCCCATAGATCTTATGGCATTGGGCACACGTCTTCTGGAAGACCTTGGCCCCAGCAAATGGATCACCCGGCGAGCCATGCAGAAAGTCACGAGTCCGCCCAATCGCTAACTGACGATCCTGCTTCACACCGGAACGAATCGAGCCAAACAGTTTCAGGACAAGCGGTTTCAACTGCTCATCCGGAAACGAATTCATTCGGACCAGCTGATTCTGATTCACCAACGTTTTTTCGATCTTTCCAGCATCAATCTCCTTGAGAAGTGCAACGCTCCACGTTGGGCGTTGCGTGAGAACTTCAATCACTTTGGGACGAAGATTCACATCAATCTTGTGGAAATTCGTAATCAAAATTTCCGCTACCCGCGGATTGTTGATGCGGCTGATGTTGTCGAGAATCGCCGTACGCACAGGCATTGCCGTCTCGGCCTCTGCCAGCAAATCGTGAATTGTATTCAAGACCGATTGATCATTGACGGCCATCAATGTTTGCAGTGCTGCCGCACGTTCCGCTGGCGACTGGCGACGATCGATCACGACTTTCTGAAGCTCACGTTGAGCATCAACATCCCCCCAGATGGCATTAAGCAGCGTCGCATTGCGAGAGGTCTCCGCCACGGCACGCCATCCGGACACAAACGGTCGAGCGGCAGAGATCTTGTCTTCCGAAATCGTCTTCTTCACTGCACGGTCATTGAGAATGGCCAGACACGCCGCCTGCGTCTGAATAGATGAATGACTCTGCGCCGCTGCCAGCAATCTTGCGAGAACGTCTCCCTGCAATGAGGGGGTATCGCAGGCCACTTGAAGACTCCAGGTCAGCAAAGTCGCCAGCCCCTGATCACCATACTTGGACAAGCCTTTTGCCAGTTGATCTGCCACCAGAGACGGGTTCTGCTGCACGGTTGGTTTGAGGTTTGCCCAGACAACCTGTTGCAAAATCGGGTCATTGAAACCAACGTGACTGATCTCAACGGCTGCGGCAACCAAAGTTGCACGAACATCCGTTTCCAGTTGAGCGAGTCGCAACAGTTTTCCGATTGCCACGATGTTCTGTAGTAGGACACGCGAGTCGCGTCCCTGATTCTGAACCACGTCGCCGACCAGTGTTTTCACAGCGATTGCATCTGGAAGTCGATCCGCCAGAAGCCGATTTCTCCAAGCGTGCAGCAACGGCTGATCAACTGGAATCTGAGTCGCCAACCGCTTCGCGTCCAGAGCGTCACCTGCATTCAACGCCCAAAGTGAACGCAGTCGAGACAAGACGTTCCGCTGAGTGTCCTGCACTCGAGCCAGCAGAATCTGTTCAACCTCTTTTCCAGAGTCAGTGAGCAGGACTTCTCCCAATAAGCGTTGAGCAGTCTCTTTCAGATATCCGTTGCTTCCATCGAGCAGCTCGACCAGTTCGACAGGGGATTTTTTGGAGAGATCGCCAACAACTTTGATGGGAGTTTGGGTATGACGAATGCGGTAGAGTCGCCCGCGCGAACGTTCAATCCCGGTCGGGTCCGCAATCGCATCCTGATAGCAGTGATAGCGGTCGTACCAGTCGAGAACATACAGGTTGCCGTCAGGGCCAATCTTCTGAGCCACTGGCATAAACCAGGGATCGTTGGATGTCATCAGGTCAGCGAGCTTCGGTTTTTCCGGCTCCCCAGTTTTCGCAATGACTCCATAAGTATCCTGATCCCATGCTCCGGGTTTGGGTGTAAATCCGGGATGAGGTCGGCCTTTGAATGTGGCTCCGACTCGTTCAACGAGATCTGCATTCAGACAGCCTCCGTGAATGTTCCCCATGTAAAGAGCATTGCGGTATTCCTGCGGAAACGCGTCGGTGTCCATCCAGACCAGCCCGCAATACGCGGCCTTCTGATGCTTGTGATTCACAATCGACCGCATCGGCCATGTATGGGACGGGTAAGGCCCTCCCTGACGGATGTAATACCCGGTTTCAACGAGATGCCAGAGGTGGTCAATCACGCAGGCCGAGATGAAGAACTCACCTTCTTCGTTGAACGCGAGCCCCCAAGGATTACTCGTCCCTTCAGCAAAGATCTGAAACTCTTTCGTCTTAGGGTGAACTCGAAACAGAGCACATGTGAAGTCAACGCTCGACTGCCCCTCACGATAGTTCGGGTTCGATTTCGGGTAGCTCACTTTGCAATAGTTGTAGACCCCATTGAGTCCGTATAACCAGCCATCCGGTCCCCACGTCAACGAGTTGGGAAGCTCGTGCGTATCGGTACGGCCAAACCCAGTCACGATGACTTCGGACTTATCTGCCTTGCCGTCTCCATCGGTGTCTTGAAGGAAAAGGAGATCAGGAGCATTCACCACCCAAACGCCGCCGTTTCCAACAGCAATCCCGGAAGGAATGTTGAGCCCCTCGGCAAAGATCGTCACCTTGTCGACTTTGCCATCTCCATCGGTGTCTTCCAGAATCTTCACGCGATCCCGGCCTGGCCCGGGTTCATGTCGCGGGTACTCGAAACTTTCAGTGATCCAGAAACGACCTTTTTCGTCGATGGCCATTGCCACCGGATTCATGACGTCGGGTTCGGCAGCAACAAGTTCGACAGAGAATCCCTCCGGGACAGTCATCTTTCGGACAGCATCCTCAGCCGACGTCGGCTCGCCGGGCGGCCTGTCATGGCGTCGAGGGATTTCCAGCTTTTGTGCCCGGACCTCACAACAGATCAGAGTCAATCCGAGAAGCAACGCCGCGGCTCTTAAAAAATGCTGCATCTTGCACTTACCAATTCTCAAGCCCAACATATTCCGAAAAATTGATGCCAATTCTGACCTGACCGGACGAGAAATAAAAGGATGTCGATATCTAGATTTTCCTGCGAAATCATTTCCACACTTCCGCCACGCGGTGAGTTGCGTTTCATCTATCGAAACGGCCGCTGCGCGGGCACTCGGTAGAGCAAACTGCTCTA
>JBEBTF010000114.1:0-12574 GCA_040393865.1 Planctomicrobium piriforme
CTGACTCTGCCGGACGGCTTTCATTCTCCTCGAATCGCACTTCCGGGAGTGCTTGTTGTTCAGGCACCCGAGTGCCGGCAACATCGAGATGGTGTTCCGCAACGATTCGCGGAAAGCTTCTCTGCTGATGCACCCGTCAATCAGTTTCCGCTCATTGTGCTGGTGGATGATGCCGACTTCACGGCACGAACACTCAACAACTTTCTGTGGACTGTGTTTACCCGCAGTAATCCAGCCAGCGACATCTTTGGAATCGAAGAATTCACAGACGAGAAGCATTGGGGTTGTCGTGGGGCGCTGATTATTGACGCCAGAATTAAACCTCACCATGCACCACCGTTGATTGAAGATCCAGAGGTGACACGCAGAGTCGATTCGCTTGCGTCACCTGGTGGACCTTTGCACGGCATCATCTGATTTTTCAGTGAACAAGATCCCTCTGGCCGGTTCTGGCGCCGCGGGGTATGATCTGGAGGAATTCACCGATCCGCCTGAGGTGCAATTTTGTGACCGATCCTGTTGTTGTATTGAGACTTCCGTCGGAAACATTGCAGGCGGAAGTAATCCAGTGATCACAATGCCCGATAACGGGGATGATACGAGTCCTGAAGTCTTATTAACCAATGCCAATGAGCGGTTACTTCGCCTGGCTCGTCGGCTCAAGAGGGATTTTCCAACCGTTGGTCGCTGGGAACAAACGGAAGACGTTCTTCAGAATGCATTGGTCCGTTTGTATCAATCGTTAAAAACGGTTGAGATTCAGAGTTCACTGCACTTCCATCGCCTGGCGGCATTACAAATTCGACGTGAGTTGATCGATTTATGTCGTCACTACCAAGGGCAATACGGAGTCGCGAAGAATCATGCCACCTGGATTCCGGGAGAACAGGTTTTTGGAACGAATGCTCCTGAACCCAATGAAACAACCGGGAGTCCAGATGATCTGGCAGAGTGGGCCGAGTTCCATCGTCAGGTTGACTTACTACCGGACGAAGATCGGGAGGTTTTTGATCTGATCTGGTACGCAGGGATGAGTCAGTCGGATGTTGCGGCCGCACTCAATACCAGCCTGAAAACAATTCAGCGTCGCTGGCGGGGAGCACGCCTGAAGTTGTCCGAAACATTGGGCGGGGGCCCGTCTCATTGACCGCCATACCGGGATGTTGAGTGAAGCCAGTCCAGTTGTGATTGAGAACAAGAGATAAGATGAGCTCCAGCTCGCAAATTGACGAACTTTTAGATCGATGGGAAGACGCGCTCGAGCATGGCAAAGAGCTGGGCGTAGAAGAACTCTGCGCGGATTGTCCCGAATTAAAAGAACCGTTAGCCCGCCAGATTGCAAATTTGCAGCGAATGCGGAACAAGTTCGAATCAATGTCACGTTCTCAGATTCCAAAATCAAATCTGGACATTGTCTCTGAGCCAACGCAAATCCCTGCGTCGCTGAATGAAGAAGAAAACGTCTCGGTCATGACGAGTGTCGACCAGATGAAACTCTACGCAACCGGAGGACTGGGAAAGGTCTTCTGCGGAAACGACTCGGTGTTGCATCGCGAAGTTGCTGTCAAATTTTTAAATGAACAGCACACATTGCGTCCCCGCATGCTGGAACGGTTTGTTACGGAAGCGGAGATTACAAGCCGTCTCGATCATCCCAATATTGTTCCGGTGCATGGCTTTGGCTGGACGGCCTCTGGCAAGCCATTTTATGTCATGCGGTTGATTCGCGGTGAAACGCTGGACGCCGAAATCGATCGGTTTCATTCTCGCCCAATTCGGAATGCGGCAGCGTTTCGTTCCAGTGAATTTCGCAACCTGTTGCAGAGCCTGAAAGACACCTGTAATGCAATTGCTTATGCCCATAGTCGGGGGATTGTTCATCTCGATATCAAACCTCAGAACATTCTGATTGGAAAATACGGGGAAACTCTCGTCGTCGACTGGGGACTGGCGGCCACCGTTGGACGGGAAGATCGGTTCCGTCTGAACGGCGAACAGACGATGAATCTCAAGATGTCGCCGTCGAACTCTTCCACGTTTCAGGGAGGAGGAACGCCAGCTTACATGAGTCCGGAACAGGTTGTATGGCAACCTTCACCAGGGCCATTGGCCGACGTGTTCTGTCTGGGAGCGACGCTCTATAAAATTTGCACTGGCCGACCTCCTTATCGAGGGGCTCGTCAGCCGAAAGTGATCGACGCGGCTCTAGCATCCGATTTCCCGATGCCTCGCGATCTTCTCAAACATATTCCTAAGCCGCTGCAATCCATCTGCCTGAAAGCGATGGCGATGCAGCCGGAAAAGCGATACGAAACCGCGCTCGATCTTGCGGCCGACCTTGATCGCTACTTGGGAGGAGCGAAGGTTCATGCTCATACGGAGGGGGCCGGGGAACGAGTCGCTCGATTTGTTCAACTGCATCGAAAAAGCTCTGGCTTCGCCGCTGCATTGATTGGGCTCCTGTTAATCGCCAGCATCGTCTCAAGCGTGCGTTACGCGGACATCGCAAGCAAGGAAGCGCTGGCCCGCCAATCCGTTGAACAGTTACAGGCACGAACGCTTTATGGTTCGGCGCACTATGCTGCGGAAATGTTTGGCGGGGAAATCCAAAATCGATGGACGGTTCTCGACAAGGCGGCCAACAGTCCGTTGCTCCGGTCAGAACTGATCAAGTTTGATTCTGGAAAGAAGGATGAAGTTGATAAAGCGAAGCTACAGGCATGGCTGGGAGACCAGTATGTCCGCTATCGGGATTTGAACGCTTCAAGCTGGTTTATCGTTGCAGCAGACGGAACACAGCTCGTTGTGTTTCCTCGGAATCGCACGTTGAGTGAAGGTGAAAAGTATCGTCACCGCGATTACTTCCACGGACTAGGCAAAGACTATCAACGGAATTCTGTTCCGGACGACGTGCGTTCAATTCGCGCGCCACACTTTTCAGTCCCTTATGTCAGTACAAACTCCAGTCGACTTCGCGTCGCCCTGAGTGTGCCAATCTGGAAAGAAGAAGACGGCGTTGGAGAACCGATTGGTATTCTGGGAATGAGTACCGAGCTGGGCCAAATGAAGATGCTGGAAAATGCCATCCTCGTTGATACCAGGTTGGATCGTTTCGAGGGAGAAGAACGGACGGGTCTGATCCTGCAACACCCGGAACTGGATCAACGAAATGAACCAGGTCAGCCATCCCAACGAACGTATTTTCGCGTGACACCAGAACAGCTGAAGAAACTGACAGGCCCGCGAGAACTCGGCCATATTGACCGGGATTTCATTGATCCGCTCGATCCATCGGGAATTCCGCAACTGGTCGCTGCATCACCTGTTGTCGTGAATGATTGGGCCAGCTTGGACGAACAGCGGGAACGCCCGATCGGGCTCACGGTCCTCATCACGCAACCCAAACAGAAAACCCAAAAGAAGAAATAAGTCGCTGGCCCTGCAAAACTATTTCGATGCCAGAGGCAGATCGATTGTGTTTGGGCCTTCAGCGACCTGCAACGTGAAACCGGAAGTCGACGCAGTCGCGTATTTGGAAGGGATCTTCGCTGGCGGCGGAGCCGGTTGCCCAGGTTCTGGAACAGCAGGCTGAATGGTCACCGCGTAGCCCCCGACAGTGAGTGGCCCATTGAGAGTATAGGCGCCATCACTGTCGATCATTCCGATCGCCCCGATCCCGAGATCAGGGGAGAAAAACTCCACAACGCCGCTTTTGATCGGCTCCCCATCCAGGGTAACTTTTCCGCTGACTTTTCCCTCTGGTGTGTGTGCTCGCCCTCCGCAACCTGCATGAAGAGCCAGCAAAGAAATTCCGAGAAACACTCCAAACAAGCGATTCATATGAGAAGCTCACACCGAGGGAAAACTTGCTGCAGCGAATAAGACGAAACGATACGTCAATCAGAATTCGCCGACGGGAAGCCCGTCATTTCGAGACGCGAGGCTGCGTAACGTGTCCATGTTTGAATTGTCGCTGACAAACCGAACTGCTCCATCTGTCATCAAAACATGGATTCCGCCAGTATGAGAAGAGGTCCAAGCAGTGTTTGGATTATAAGAATTCAACGTTCCGGTCGTCGCGGATTTCGGATTGAGTTGTAACCGGAAACTGGACAACCCGCCTGACCACGCTGTAGAAGCAACTGGCCCTGCGGCTGTTTGTACGTCATTCGTCACCGGACCTGGGAAGTTAGCTCCCGTATATCCGCCATAGTAACCGGAACGGATATCAGAAGTCCCAACGAAACCAGATTGCTCTGCCACGATAAAGATGTTGGATGTCCCGTCCTCTGCATGTTTCATGCGTGTCGTGAAGTTCCACTGAAGCATCCCGTTGTTGGTGTAATTCCCATAGCCATTTGTGAAACCAACTCTGTTTCCATTGGGGAACTCTGGCGGGTTCAATCCATTCGACGCCCCGGCAACACCAATATACATCGGCACTTGAATTCTCATCACGTTTTGCGATGCAGAGGGCAATGGAGTGCCGTTGGGATCTAACGGGCTCGAAGGGCAAGTGTAAACGCCGATCCTCACGTCCCTCAGTTTCTGCGTATTTGTGTTACTCACACTTCCGGCGAAACTGCGATTAGAGGTGCTGAAGTCGAACTGGTTATAGAGATTTCCCTGTTCTAGCTGAGGGAAGATGTGCAATCGCCAATTGGGGACCACAAAAGGAGCTTCCCCCGTTGTGGATGCGCCATTGGATCCCGGGGGAAAGCATAGATGCGCGTCGTGATAGTTGTGCAGTGCCAGACCAATCTGCTTCAGATTGTTTTTGCATTGACTGCGACGGGCCGCTTCCCGGGCCTGCTGAACTGCCGGAAGCAGCAGAGCGATCAAAATCGCGATAATGGCAATCACCACCAACAGCTCGATCAGCGTAAATGCCGTTCGAAATCGTGACTGAGACGCGTTGAATTTGGGCGTAACGACGGTCTTGGCCGGACTCGGGCGAGGACTCATGATGCGACGATTCTAGGCGAGAGTTTTTTTACGTCGGGATGTATGCACGAAGAGAGATGCCTGAACAGGATCAACAGGCGTTGCTGTCGACACAACTCTGGCAAGCATGAGCAGGTGGGAGGCTCTTTACTCAATATATCGGCAATTAATATATATGCGATCAATTATTCCATTGTCAACGGGTTCTCAATAGATGACTCGATCGATCAGAGAGGAGAAGCGGTTCGATTCCGCCCCATTTATGGCGAGTCATGAGCATGACAGAACATGACAATTGAGAGGCATACAAATAAGAAAAGAGTGCCACAGAACGGCGAGTTCGTGGCACTCTTTACGGCAATTCAATACTGAGCAGTTTGCTCCACAACACTCTACGTTGCGGCGACGACCGATTCCTCTTCAGATACAGATTCTTCCGAGCTCAAAGCCTCTTTCCCGATGCGGAAGCAGTAATCTCCGAAAGCTTCGCCATCCTGTCGATTGTCGCGGTACTGGATCAGCAATGGGAGAAGCGTGGAAACAATCTCTTCCTGAGGGATCATGTCTTTGTACAGGAAGTTGATTCGATTCCCCAGCGGACTTCCTCCGACGAAGAGTGTGTATTTCCCCTTCGCTTTCCCCACGATCCCGATTTCTGGAACGTATGGGCGGGCGCATCCGTTCGGACAGCCGGTCATATGCAGGGTAATGCGGTGGTCTTTTAGACCGATTTGTTCCATGGCGCCATCGAGTTCATCAATGATCGACGGCAGGACTCGCTCCGACTCCGTGACCGCCAGTCCACACATTGGCAGCGCGGGGCAGGCAATGGAATAGCGTCGAATGAGAGACCAGTCATCTGCCTTCTTGACGCCATGACGAACCATGATTGATTCAATCTCGGCTTTGTCTTTTGGGTCGATATCACAGACCAAAACAGACTGAAGCGCAGTCAGGCGCAAAGGCTGTGGAAACTTTGCAAGGAGATCTCGAAAGAAGGCCTTAAGTTGGACACCTTCTTTATCTTCGATCCGACCGTTTTCGACGTTCACACCAAGGAAGAGCTTCCCGTCTCCCTGCTCGTGCCAGCCGAGATGGTCATCCACTCCGGTGACGTCGGTTGGATGCGGTTCAGCGAGAGGACCACCGTAGTACTCTTCAACTTTGGCTTTGAACTTTTCAATTCCCCAGTTATTGACCACATACTTCAATCGAGCGAGTTTACGGTCTGAACGATTCCCGAAGTCTCGTTGAACTTTCACAATCGCTTCAGCGACGGCGAGCACCTGATCAGCAGGGGCATAGCACAAACGTTTTCCGACAGCAGGATAGGTCTGCTTGTTCGCCGGGGTGACTCCCATTCCACCGCCGACGGTGAAGTTGTAGCCAACAATGTTGTCGTTCTCGACGACAGCGATCAGGCCGACATCCTGAGTGTAGACGTCGATGCAGTTGTCTTCCGGCAGGACGATGCCGAATTTGAACTTTCGCGGAAGGTACGTTTTGCCGTAGATCGGTTCTTCCGAAACGGATTCAATCAGTTCGGAGTTCTCGCCGTCTTTCAGCCAGACTTCAAAATAGGCGGTCGACTTCGGGCGGAAGTGCATCGTCAACGCCTGAGTCACGTCATGCAGTTGCTGATAGACCGGGCGATTTTTGTATGGAGCTGGGCAGCAGACGACGTTTCGGACGATGTCTCCACAAGCGGCAATCGTCGTCAACTTGCATTCATTGATGGCGCGAATCGCCGATTTCAGATCGGATTTTGGAACGCCGTGTAGCTGGAATCCCTGACGGTCGGTGATTCGAAGACAACGATTACCGAGTTCGTCGCACAGATCCAGATGGGCCAGCATTTGGGGGGCCGTCAGATGACCGCCAGGAATCCGACTGCGGATCATGAAGCCGAATGCCTTGTTGCCGCCGGCCCGAAGATCACGGTTATCCTGCTGATAGCTTCCGTGAAACTTCAGCAGATTCCCGTTTTCTTCGCCGATGAACGGCTGGTCATTCGCAAGATCTTCCAGGATCGTTCCGCGCAGATAATTGCTTTGTTCCTTGGTGATCTCGACTTTGCTGGGCTTATCTTCGGCCATAACCGCGCATCCACTTCTAAAACGTCCACTACTTCACGACTTGACAATCAATCCCTCAAAAGGGTTCACCTGAACAAATCGGTTCCGGAAACGACTCCAGAGAGCTCGCCCCAGGGAGAATATATTTGTATCGCGAGGGACAAGACATTCTGTGTCATCGTCCCAAAAACCCAATTGTTTCGCATTCGACGGGAGAATCGAGAGCGATTCCCGGTTGTTGCCCTGATTTCTCAGTTGAGAGAGGCAACAACTGAGCAAAGGAACACTGTTCCTCAAGTCAGATAGCCGATCCCATCAACACACAGCCTTGGCAATCGCGTATGCAATCAATGAGGTTAACATTCGGAGGTTTGGGCTGTCGAGACTGCTTGTTCTCAGGCCGCAATCACCAGCAAAATCCGCGGCTTGAGCCACACGACGATCTGTTTGTTTTTCATGCAGCCGCAAAGAACGAATGCTTGAGCGTGAGATTCAAGCTCAAGCATTCCTGATCCGTTCGTATTGTGAAGAGAAAGCAATCCCGTCTAAACAACGGCTTCGCTTCGTGGGTAAGAGCCGAGCACTTCCATTCGCACCGCTTTCTTCTCAAGCAGTTGAAGTGCTTTCTTGATTCGCGGTTCCTTGATGTGCCCTTCGAAATCTAGGAAGAACAGATAGCCAGACTCCGGCCCTCGCAGAGGAAAGGATTCGATCCAGGTCAGGTTGATCTTGTTGTTCTTGAATGCCGTGAGGGCATCATTCAGAGAGCCTGGCGTATGTGGGATCTGAAGGAGCAATGCGGTCCGATCACTTCCAGTGTGATTGGTGTCGTGATCGCCGATGATGGCGAAGCGGGTCACGTTGTGAGCATTGTCTTCAATCGTCTCTGCAACGATGTCCAGACTATACTGCACAGCAGCTTCTCGGCTAGCGATGGCTGCTGCGCCTGGTTTCGTTTGAGCGAGTGCTGCCGCCGTTGACGTGCTGGTGACGTCGTAGATTTTGGCCTGCGGCATATTTCGAGCGAGCCACTCCCGACATTGCGACAATGCCTGTGGTTTGCTGTAAATCTCCGTAATCTCGCTGCGAGGAGATCGCGACAAGAGATTGTGATGGACGGAAATCTGCACTTCCCCACAGATTCGCAGCGGAAGGCGCGTAAACATGTCGAGGGTATCGACAATGCGTCCATCTGTGCTGTTTTCGATCGGGACGATGCCGAATTCAGCGTGACCTTTATTGACCTCTTCGAAGACTGATGCGATCGAATTGACCGGGACAAGGTCGGCGGTCTTGCCGAACTTCTCGAGTGCCGCAATGTGTGTGAAGCTGAACGGCGGCCCGAGATAGGCAACTCGAACCGATTTCACTTTGGTTCGTGCGGCACAGAGAACTTCGCGGAAGACCCCTCGAATGACTTCTTTTGGAAGTTCACCTTGATTGGTGACCTCAAGTTCTTCCCACAGATCCATTTCGGTCTTGGGATCAAACCAGATATCGCGCCGGTCGCTGGTTTCCTGCAACACGGCAATCGTCAACCGGATTCGGTCTTTGAGGAGTTGCACCAGTTGGCGATCGACCGACTTGATGCGATCTGCCGGGGAGGCACTCGGCTTTTTGCGAGTGACCGCTTTCGGAGCCGCAGCAGGTGTCTGCTTCCGTTGAACACGGGATTGTGTGGTCGCGCGAGTAGGCTTCTTCTTTGCCATTTGACCGGAATCTTTTCTGCGGAAAGTGTGATCGACTGCCTGCGGCGTGAACCGAATCGTTGTCAACAATCACGCGCCACAAGGCGAGAGTCTCATTCGCGACCGTGCAGGATCTCGTTCTCCGTCATGAACCACATCTTACCGGAGCACGGGGCACCGCTATTTTTCCCAATTTCCCCCGCTAGGGAATCACTCATCTTCATTAGCCAGACGCAATTGCGGGAACCAGCCGAAGCAATCGCTCAAAACCGGCACGCTATCGATAACCCGTGTCGCTGCAAGACGTTGGATTCCGGTTGTAGCCGGGGGATGTGACGTTGTCAAGGAGCGCAAACTGACAATCCATCAACACACACCGACTTAACATACTCCAACAAAGATGTTTGAGAAAAGTTGTGTAAAAACGATCAGGTGAAGACGGATCAGTCTGCTTCAATCAAAAATTTAATTTGAAAAAGTAATTGACCCGACCCTACCCACACAGGTAAACTAACTCATCCTGAGACTCAGTCTCATTTACCACATTTGTCGTGCTGTCTGAGGTGGTTCGAAGAGTGAGGCTGCAGCACTGCGGCCTAGAGAGCAAAGATTCTTCTGACCGGACTTTGGATAGTCGATCCCCACCTGATTTATTTGACCTGCCATGGCCCAACCTTTTGTCGCCGCAGATCCAGTTCTCTGCCACTGCTTCAAAGTTCGCCAGTCCACAGTCAATGATTGCGTGACTCTGCTTGGGGCGTCGACGATATTGGAAGTTCGCAAAGCGTGCGGAGCCGGAGGCGGATGCATGGCCTGCCGACGCCGAATTCAGAACGTCATCGACCAGAAAGATCAGGCACAACCTCGTATCACGCAGGATTGCCCAATGAGCGAGGCCATCCAAAACGTAGGCTGATAAGGATAAGATGGTTGCTGGAATGTAAGATCAGTTCCAGCCCAACGCTGTAGTTTGCACTTCTCGGGTCAATACAGACAATAACTCCTGGGCATCTCTACCCAGGAGCTGTCGTTAATCACCTAACTGACGATTAGTGGCCGCTTTCGCTGGCGTCGCCGACCTGGGAAAGCAGGTAATTCTGGATTCCCATCATTTTGATCATATCCAGTTGAGCTTCGAGCCAATCGACGCTTTCTTCAGTCTCACGGACAATTTGTTCCATGATCTGACGGCTGGCTGAATCTTTCGCCTGGCGTGCGATTTCTGCCCCTTCGTTATATGTCTTGCTGGCGTTGAGCTCGAGAGCGAGTGCGTTCTGCAGTTGTTCTTCAACATCTGCACCAACGCGAATCACATCATATCGGGCGATCTCAGGGACACCTTCCAGGAAGATGATGCGGTCAACAAGTAGTTCCGCATGCTGCATTTCTTCAATGGATTCATCGTAGTGGTGCTTCGCGAGCTTGTTCAGCCCCCAGGCTTTGCACATTTTAGCCTGCACGAAATATTGATTGATCGCGGTCAATTCAATGGTCAGACCTGCGTTCAGTGCGTCGATGACCCCTTGGTTCCCCTTCATGATCTTCCTCTTCTGAAATTCAGTAGTATTCGTCTAGTAAATCCGTGATGCTGTCAGGGTGGAGCATGAACCATTCTGAATCACGCTCCTCTCCGATGAGTCAATTCCGTAGCAATGTGGCTGAGATTTTGTCTATCGGTTCAACATTCTGTACGACCTGATTTTACGGCGAGTTGGTCGGGTTACCTATGGTCTTCAGGGGGACTCGTAAGAATTCGTGACAATTGACACACAGTCGTTGTAAGAACCGGATTATCATTGAGATAAGTTCTCAGACCACTTGTCGATATAAGCAGGCTTTCCCTGCAGCGGGCCTCGGCTTGAGTGGGGCAATACCATACGAATGAAACCAACTGATGATGTGGCACCAGGTTGAAATAGCAGGACACCCCGCGGATTGCTTTGTTCCGTCTTCGGCTGCCGCGGAAAATGGCGCCGTTCTGTTTCTTCATGGTTATGCCGGAGAAACTCTGCGGGAACGGCCTGTCTTTTCTCAGGCATTTGAGGAATGGGGACTGCCGGTCGTATGTCCAAAGATCCCGGGCTGTTGGTGGCTGGACCGAGTCTCAACAGCGTTCGATCCCGTTTTGACCCCGCAAACGTACTTGACGACTCATGTTGTCGACTGGATCCATCAGAATTGGGGAGTGTCTCCACCCCGCATCGGACTATTGGGAATAAGCGTTGGTGGTCAGGGAGCTTTGCAACTCGCATTTCGGGATGCGTTACGTTTTCCCGTAGTGGCTGCCATCTCTCCGGCAATTGATTTTGACCGCATCTATGACCGTGGATTCGGAATTGAGAATCTCTTTCCAAACGCAGAGGCTGCCCGACAGGAGACGGCCATTCTGAAGCTGCATCCTCTGAACTGGCCGAAGCATCAGTTTTTCTGCAGCGATCCACTGGATGCCAACTGGCATGATGGTGCTGACCGGCTGGCCAGTAAATTAGGGTCTTCCGGAATTCCTCATCGTTGCGACTTAACGACTTCTCACGGCGGGCATGGCTGGCCCTACTTTGAATCGATGGCGCAAACCGTCGTCGGGCACCTTGGGTCAGGCCTGAGACGACTCAATAACGTTTAAAGCAGATACATCTAATCCAGTGACATTCAACGCAGGTGCCTCTCATATCCATGGGGCCACGGACATATTAGAGACTACCAATTCCGACAGTAGTGAAGATTCTTTTCTTGAATGTATCCGATTTGGGGCTTGATCCCTAAAATGGGGTTCCTGACCCTGAAAATGAGGATTTTCATAGCGATGGCCCGTCCCCGTGTCTGCGTCTTGCGTGCACCTGGCACCAATTGTGATTCTGAAACCGCGTTTGCATTCACCCGTGCTGGTGCTGATGCAGATCGAGTTCACCTGTTCCGCATTCTTGAGAACCCAGGTTTGCTTGCGGACTACCAGATTATCTGTATTCCCGGTGGATTCAGCTACGGCGACGACGTGGGTGCCGGAGTGGTTTTCGCCACTCAGCTGAAGCAGCGTCTCGGAGACGCAATCAAAGAATTTCTTCAGCGAGACACGCTGACGCTTGGGATCTGCAATGGGTTTCAGGTGTTGCTGAAAGCGGGCATTCTCCCCGGGGGTGCTGCCGGTGAGGATGAAACTCAGGAAAAACCGCCCGCAACACTGACCTGGAATGCCAACGGTCGTTACACCGACTTGTGGGTCACACTGAAAGTTTCTTCGTCGAAGAACGTTTTCCTCAAAGGAATCGACACCTTGCCCTGTCCCATTGCTCACGGGGAAGGGCGAATCGTTGTCCGGGAATCGGCGATCCTCGATCAGTGGAAAGCCAACGGACAAGTTGCCGTACAATATGTTGACCCACAGAACCCGATTGTCAGCGATGAACTCTTGCCGTTCCCGGTGAATCCAAACGGCTCTGTCGCGAATATCGCAGGGATCGGAGATGAGACTGGTCGCATTCTGGGGCTGATGCCACACCCGGAACGATTCCTGTTCGCGACGCAACATCCGCAATGGACGCGCCTCGGACTGTCCGGAGAAGGGGCGGGATTCCAACTGTTCCGGAACGCCGTCAACTACTACGCGTGATAGCAGCCGCTGCTCAAGAATCGGCTTGAGCAGAGTGGTTGTGCCCACTGGTGCGAATCGTCATTCTGAAAATTGATTCAGAACACAAAAAAGCGGCGGGGACACTGATGTAAAAAGTGTTCCCGCCGCTTTTGATTTTATTGCCGGATGACCGACCTGCCTTAGACGATCTTGCGTTTTGGTCTGCTCCGGATCTCCACGCGGGGCAGCAGCGTCTTTCTTGACGAAACACGCCCCAACTTACGATGACCCAAACGGGC
>JBEBTF010000115.1:0-12551 GCA_040393865.1 Planctomicrobium piriforme
TTCTGAGCGTCTTTGGATTTCTCTGGCTGTTTTCCCCGTTGGGTCTCAGCGCGAACATCCTTCTGTCGGGCAATCACCCGATTCGTATCTTTCAACAGTTCCTGCACCCGAGCGATTTCGGCAGCAACACGTTCGCGGTCATCCAGACTCTGAAGAACTTTCAGAACAGCTTCCAGTCTGGCCACCAATTCGACCTGACGGTCTGCAGCAGGTCCTAATTGAGGACGTAATTGGGCACCATTCGCTCCCTGAGTGCGCAACAGCTCAGTGATCGTATTCATCTCTGCCAGAATATTCTGTTCCTGGCTTTGAGTGCGGGCGCGATACAGCAACTCGGCTCGTTCAGGATCTTTTCGACGGACCTGCTCGGCGACGTCGAAAAGCGACTTCTCGAAACGTTCATAGTCCCGATACAGCTGTTGCCGAGAATTGGACAGGTCGACACCGGGCTTCGGCGGAGCGGCTTGAGAGCCTGCACCTGCATCTTGAGCAAAGACGGAAGCCGAGCATGTCAGTAGTCCGACCACCACGGCTATTACCCAGCCGCCACATCTCACATTCCAGGTGGGACTACTCACTTCGACCCCCAGTCAGTTCTCGAAAGAACCGAAACCACCAAACTTGATTATTCTGTCATCTGAACGGGCCCATGCCCAGACCACTCTTCAGATTCACGTTTCACATTGCCGACGTCATGCCGTGTCGCGACACCACTCTATCAACGTCAAACGCTGACGCTAAAACACTTTACAGAACTACGACGGCCCGAAAAAACTGTCTTCAATTCGTTTTTCTTCAATCTGGTCGAGTAACTGTTTTTCCCGTTTAATAATGTCCTGCAATCCCTGGATCAAATCGTTAATCGTTCCACGGTCACGCATTTCGGCAAGAATCGCATCAATATGCTGTAGCAAGAGATCAACTGACGCTGTTGTCTGCTGACCTGCCGCCTGCATCCCCGCCTGTCGTTCCGTTGCCAGTCGCAACGCTCCCAGCTGACGGTCCACATCATTGAAATCGGCGTTATTGATCAGAGACATTGGCTCGATCACCCGACGCTCGATTCTTTCAAGAAGTTCTGCAGTATCAATACGATTGTTCACCAATTCTTCACGAAGATCCCGAAAGGCCAGTTCGATCGATCGTGTTTCTGTGTGATTCTTTCGCAGTTGATGCAACGCCCGATCAATATACCCCAGAATCACTTGCTGCGAATCGGCTGGTTTTTCAGTCGCCTGTTCGAATTGGGAAATCTGCTCGTTTGTCCCGTCGAGGGATTTTCTCAGCTCCTGAATCTCCCCCCGCACCTGTTCAAATCGGGTACGCAACGCCACTTCCCGCTCAAACATCTTCGCCAGCAGGTCATCCTGAGAGACAATCTGGAACGTAAACATCTCGCCCAGCGAGACATGCGGCCCATTCAGGTTATCACCGTCTTCAGCGGACACATTCAAAGTCAGGATTTGCCCATCTTCGAGCTTCAACGGAATCAGATTGAAACGCTCAACGAACTGTCCGGGGGCCTGCTCCAGTCGGAATTCCTTTTGTCCGCCCGGCTGTTTCGCCAGAGGGAGGCGTTTTTCAGTGAGGTCGTCCTGCGTGCGATACGAGAACCAGGCTTTGGCGACACCATAATCATCGGTAATCTTGCCTTCGATCGGAATCGTGGCAATGCGGGTCACAACCGTTCCGATCCCAGTACGCCGTGTCGAAACCACAGGCGACTGATCCACAATCCCATTGACGGTCAGAGTCGAAGGAGAAGGACTTTCAATCTGGTCTTCGTCCAACAAAACAATCTGAATCGTTTCATCAGCAATGATGGGCAGCGGGAATTTGGATTCCGCAGACAGTCCAGCCAACTGTTCAGAGGCCTTATCTGTGATGATCAACGGAACTCGAAGCTGTTTACGAGTGCTGTCAAAAAAGGCTTCGGAAGTCTCATTCAGCGTGAAGGTCTGGGATGTTGAAGTCTCGGCGTCCAGTCGTGTCAGTTTGACTGGCAAAGGAGTTTTGCCTTCATCACCGAATCCCATTTGCAGTTCGAAATTTGGAGTACGGACCCAAACCTGCACCAATGCCTTATTGGACGTTGCCTGTAAATCGAACTTCGTTTCCATCGGCAAGGCCACTTGCATTCCGACGACGCGCACGTCGCGATCTTCAAGTGCATCCATTCCGGTATAGCTTGGATAGTCGCACTTCAACGAGATGGCATCGACCCGAGGCGGATCAACCACTTGAATGCGATACGGCATCCGATTCACATAGTCGCCACCACGAAACCAAAGCTGCTGATCGTTCGAGACGCGACTGAATGTATGCCTGAACTCCGAGTCCCCCATGCGAGACATTGTCAACTGGCCATGTCTTGGACCTGTCGCAGAAAATCCAACATACCGAAGCCGCACCCGTTCCGGCGGCTGAGTCTGATCCGGAACAACCGCCTGAATTTGCAGGTCTTCTCCACGAGGATGCTTATACACCCCGTGTTCATCAAATTCCCGCACCTGTTCTCGCGGGCCAGCCAGCACCTGAATCGTCAAATGATTCTTACGAAACGGCTCCCAATAATTGTCGCGGCCCAGCACGTAAGCGTTGTACCAGCGCTCCATCCCTTGAGCATTTGCCAGCCCGAAGCCCAGGACGGAAGCCAGCAGCACGCCAGCAGCAACCAGCATTCGTTTCAGTGGAACCGGGTTCAGGGTTCGGTTTAATTCGAGAGCAGACAGTTTTTCAACGGCTTCATCGGTTGTCCGCTGCACCATTGAATTCTGCACACCAGAACCTGGCCGTTCCGCCATCTGCACAGCGGTAATCAACCGGTCATTCAATTCCGGAAACTTGCGTTCCAGTGCCAGCGCCAGACTGGAAGGATCGAGCTTTCTGAAGAAACGGACACCAATCCAAGTCAGGGCCACTCCCACAATCAAGGTGACCATGCCAATCAAGCTGGCGACCCGAAACCATTTAGGGAGTTCGAGCTGGCTGAACCAGAAATAAATGACGTCCAGTCCGAATGTCAGCCAGAACAGCAGACATGCCAAGACGACGACGGCAGCGATCCCTTCGACCAGAACGTAGCGTCTGATCCAGCTGCGCAGCTGAACAAGAACTCGCTGGATTTCCGGTCGCTGTGACGTCACGTGCAATTCCTTCTCTGTCGATCAGACTTCATCCGGAATAACCCTGAACAAGGAACCCCTCAGATCAGGCCAACTTCCATAGTTTTCGCAATAACCACTCAAGACAGACAAGGCCGGCCAGCAATCCCATCAGCCAACCCCGGTCCCAGAGTTCCTTCATCCGCTGATCGGTAATAATACGTTCCCCTTTATTTGGCAGCAGCGACGGCACCACCGTCACTGCATCAGCAAGGGGAACATACTGCCCATTGGTTCCATCCACTAACCGAGTCAGCTGAGCAACGTCCTGAACAAGCGTCGCCGCTTCCTGACGTGGAATCTGCATCTCGATTTCCGTGACCACATTCTCCGTGCTCTCCGGCAACCGGAACTGCAATCGATATCGTCCCGGAACTAACGGGCGAAAATCCCCAACAAACTCCGCAGGCCGAATGGAATCTTTTCTCAGTTGCGGACTCGGCACCAGTGGCACGCCACCGGGACCAAACACTTCAATCTCAACTGTATCCGTCGTCAGCGGCTGGAACTGTGAATTCAATGCACGTAAACGCAACGGAACGGTTTGCCCCAGTGTGAACTCACGCCCATCCAGAATGAACATTCCTCGCTGAAGACCGCGTTTCGAACGCCCTTCAGCCCCTTTTCGCACAAGTTTCGTCCAGAGTCGATCAAGATAGCCAGGGTTCACCGACCGCAATCGCCACAGTTCCGGCGTTCCCACGAACAGAACCTGCCCTTGGCCATATCGTTGTCCGGCAATCACAATCGGTTGCCCACCACGACCACGCGACAAGGGATCAGAGAACTCTGCATAAACAGTCGTTCCCGCTTTTGCCCCACGAGTCGGATAGGTCGCAAAGATTCCGGGGAAGTCACTCCATCCAGATTCGTCTCCGGTCTCGCTCAGCTTCAGAAACTCGGCAGCATTTCCCTCTGGAGTGAAGGTCAACGGGAACGCGGTCTGGGCCACTTCCCGACTGTTCATTCTCAGACTGACCTCTTCCAGAAGAACTGGATAGAGCTTGCGAATCTCTTCTAACTCGGGAGACGCAGCCAGAGCCGGTGTATTGATCTCACTGGCGACAACAACCAGCCCGCCCCCTTCATTGGACACCCAGTTAGAGACCATTTGACGCTGTTCCGGAGTCAACTGAGTCCAATCCGGGTCGAACCCGACAATGACATCATATTCATAGAGTTGCTCCACCGTTTCAGGAAAGCGATAGAGCAATTTATGAGCATCCTGCGTCGTTCCGACAGACCCCGTCTGCAACCAGACGTCAGACTGCATGGACGGATGCCGAAACAGGATCGTTCTGGCATAGCGATAGTCGCGGAAGGGGCCACCCGCCACGATCAGCACTCGCATCGGCCGATCAAAAATATTGACCTGACGACTTTGTTGATTGTCATCTTCCCGGGTTTCAACCCCGTCTGCGACGCGAGCTCGTACTGTGTATTCATATTCCCCGGCATCAGCCGGCTGAAGCTCGAAGACGAGTTCATCAACATGCCCGTCTCCGCTGATCGCCTGATTCTGAGAAGCAACAACAACCGGCTCTGGATTGGCAGGTCCCTGCTGCAACAGTTCAACTTGTGCCGTCTGACCAGCAAGCCCTGTTCCGCGGATCTGTGCAGTCAGCTCGAACGGATCGCCCTTCTGAACGTCTGTCGGAGCGACAATACGCACAATTTCCAGATTCAATGGCGGTTCAGTACTTCCAACTCCCACCGCAATCAGGCGTGTTCCCTGTTGACGGGCTCGATCCCGCGGAACCTGAACGTCCCGACCGGCATTCGATGCCCCATCTGTCAGCACAACAACACCGGACAACGTCGGGGACTTGGATTCGATCAACAACGTATCCAGCGAATCCCCCAGACGAGTCGTCAGCCCTTTGGGGGCCAGCAATTCTTTCCAGTTCGGTGCCTTCGTTTTGCCTGCAGTGTCGCCAACAGATTCAGATCCCGGAGTCTCCCCTCCAGCGACGGCCTCAGGCTGAGCAACCTCAGCTGGGGAACCGGCCTGATAACGGCTGGGCAACCGGAGCAACGGAGCGGTGACATCCGAATCGAAAGAGTAAATATCAACGGTGTGTTCGGCCCGTAACTCATCAAGAAACGGAGTCGACTCCAACAATTGCTGCACGGCTTCTGCACGTGTTCGTTTTGGACTGCCTGCCGTACGTGAATCGGATTCCGGTTGCTGCATGGACTGCGAAGTGTCCACCAGCAGAATGATGCGGGAATCGCGGTACGCATCGGTTTGAGTTCGCTCGTGAGGGTTGAGCGCAATGACAATTGCCAGAGCCAGAAAAGAAAGCCGCAGCAGCATCAGAAAGAAGGCTGCAGGAGTGCTCAGAGACCGGCGATCACGAACCCCGAACCAGATTGTGGTCCCCATCGCAATCAACAAGAGCAGAATCGGCAAACCGTCACTCAACGAAAAGGGTTGATCCCATTCCAGAGTTGATGTCGTGATCTCTGTTCCTGCCTGAGCAAGTACACCGGATCTCAGCAGATTGAAGTCGCAGGCAGGCAAACACACTCCTCGATTTGCGTCACACAGTCATGCTCAGCGTCATACTTGCATCCCTGCCGATTCTCAACGATGCAATGCTCCGTGGCAAGACCAGTCAACCTGAATCTGGTTTTCCCCAATTTCGCTTCAGACTCCATCGAAGTTACAGAACCGGATTCGCTATCTACTGAAGGCCTCCCACTTAAAAAGTGCCTTCGTCCACGTTCCTTGGACACGAACAGGACGATTCACGGGTGGAAGACACACATACGACTGAATCCCCTTGTTATGGAATCTGTCGCACCTGTGAATTCTCGGCCAGATACTCCTGAATCGATTCCTGAATCAAATCGGCAGGAAGAATATAAGTATCGGTGCGTCCTGCCCGGGCGATGTTAATCCCTACAGCATTGCCATCCAGATCAACAACAGGTCCACCACAGTTTTCAGGCGTAATCACCGCATCTGTCTGGTAAACCGACTCGAAGTTGTCGCGACGAAAACTCAGTTCGCCTCCCATTTGATTCTGAAACGCAATTCTCGACAGGAAATCACCAAACGGGTGCGTCAACGTCACCTGACACGAAACGTCATCTTCTTTTCGCTTGATCTGCAACTCGAGCGTATCCCCAGGCCGATAACGCCCGAGAGTCCTGACGAGCTGCTGTCCTGTCGCGATCTCCAGCTGATTCACTTTCAGAACCACATCGCCCGCCTCCAAGCCTGCCAGCTGAGCACCGCTGTTTGGGTACACGCGACGGATTTTGGGGAGGTCGTCCCGTTCAAGCTCAACCCCCAGAACCCCACGCTCTCCTGAAGCAGGAATTGCACGGCGTTCAACACTCATGATTCCAATCGCCACCGGATCTTTCCGAACGCTCGCAGTCGCCAACCATGCTCCTACGACGGGAGCAGATCGAGCCCACTCGACGGTCGGAAGATCGGACGCTTCCACTTTCAGCAAGCTGAGATCTCGTCGTTGATTTGCTTTCAGAAGCTGAACCGGGAGCTGTCGACCATCAGAAAGCTCCGCCATCGTCGCACGGGTGGCCTGACTGGACTTCGTAACAATCAACCCGTCCGGAGTCGCAATCGCTCCAAGCGCAACGAGTTTTCCATCGGCCAGCAATCGAACAGTTGCCCGCCGCGACTTGGCAACCACGTCCCGGAACGCCTGACGTGTATGAACCGTTGAAATCTCAAACTGTTGCCAATGAGACCGCCGTTCTGATTGCGCCCAGCAGGTCTGCTCAAGTCCTGAATTCCAGCCCAAAGAGAGAACCAGCATGCAGGCACTCGCCAGGAGCGGCTTACGCAATGACATGGGCATCCTCACATTTGTACAAACTGATTCGGCAAAAGTTACCGATCCATCGTACGGTGGAAACCTGCCGTTGTCAGCTCTATTGAGGCAAGACAGGTAAGAGAAACTGAATTCAAAGCTCCATTCCGAACGGGATCGTGACGGGCAACACTACATCACGATTCCGCCGGAAACCGATACGACACAACAGGAAACAACATTCCTTCCCCATCGTCTGCCGACGAAGCCCAGAAAATTCATCACAACCGCTTCAATCCAAACACCGGACTTCACAGCCAGCGATAAGGCTGCCAATTAGAGAGTCAGCCGCGAGGCATCAGCGAGGCCGGGCGACAAGCGAGACCAGAAGCGCGTCACGAGACATTCTTAGACGACACAGTTCGCCGGCAACACGGTGCCAATGGAGAACGTACCAATAAAAAAACCGCGTGAGTGATCACGCGGTCTGTTCGCCCAGTTTCACCGGACACATCGACGCGGCATGTCGATGCCTTCAAGAGAGTGGCGCCCCCCTTGAATTTCCGGCTGACCGGAAACTCTCACCTCTCTCTCAGAAGTACCGTTAGAATCGACACAACCAGAGAAAACAATGAGTCATTTCTGTAAATGATTTTCGCAATCTCGCGTGATCCCTCAGCAGAAGGCATGAAACAGATCAAGGACACTTGAAATGCGATCCAGAACAGGAAGAAATCACATGACAAACTGAAATGGATTCAAGAATCACTCGTTTCAGATGTCAATTTCTCGCGGTCGTTGCAATGCACCAGAGTCAATCAATGCTGATGCGTTTTCTCAAACACAGCGTGGCTCCAACCGCTTACACTGCTTCGACTGGATCGAGCCTCTCCATTTCGATCAGATCGCGAAGGCTTCCCCGACGCACTCTTGGAGAAACAGGAAGTTCGCAGGCTTCTTCAGACAACTCCCCGCGTAAAATTCGCAGTCCGCCAGGAGCCTCGATTCCGATCTTCACCGACCCATTGGAAGTCTTGATGACCTTCACAACAATGTCTTCGCCGATTTTCAGGAACTCTTCAGTTTTGCGTGAGATAACGAGCATCTTGCTTCTCCAGTCGGCAGGGTTATTAACCTTGTATATTCGAATGACTCAGTGTTCCGAGTCGTATGTGTCATGGAAGAAGCATTAAGCACGCAGTGTGCCATTCGAGAAAAAGTTTCTTAAAAGACACGCAAAACAAACACGATAAAACACGACAGTAAAACACTTTACAACACAAAATCAAAATCTGACATTCCGGTCCGACACAGTACGGATTCTTCGTGAATGTCTGTAAAATCGAGAATCACCCAGTGCAACTCGTGCAAGGGATTCAACTGGCAGCAAGAGACGATGTGGATTTCGGAAGTATTTGAATCGGTTCAGGGAGAAGGCCGATTCGTAGGCGTCCCTAGTGGCTTTATTCGCACATCGGGCTGCAACTTGCGCTGTGTCTTCTGCGATACGCCGTACACTTCCTGGAAACCGGAAGGACAAGAACTGTCCTTCGACGAACTCTTCGCTCAAATTGACGCGATGTCATCAGGGCACATGGTTGTCACTGGAGGCGAACCTTTACTGACACCGGAAGTCATTCCCTTCACACAGGAACTCAAACGTCGCGGTTATATCGTGACGATTGAAACCGCTGGCACCGTTCATCGCCCGGAAGTTGTTGCGGACCTGATGTCCATCAGCCCCAAGTTGCGCAACTCGGTTCCTGTCGGCACGAACTGGGAGCAACGTCACGAATCCCGTCGCCACCGCCCGGAGATCATTCGCAGACTGACAACGGAATATGACTATCAATTCAAATTTGTGATCGACCACCTGGCGGACATTGACGAAGTCGAGCAGTACCTTGAGGAGTTTCCTCATATCGACAACGACAACGTCTATTTGATGCCGCAGGGAATCCACTGGCAGGAACTCCACCCCAAACTCGACTGGCTGACGGTCGAGGCAGAAAAGCGTGGCTGGCAGGTCACACCAAGAAAGCACATTGAACTCTTCGGGAATACGCGAGGAACGTAATCGCTCCCAGAGTCATGACATTGACGAATGAAACCGGAACAGAATCAGATGGCACCAGAATCCGCATCCTCCTCTGAAATGTGGGTCAAAATCTGTGGCCTGACTCGCGTCGATGTTGCAGAAGCCTTGCTTGCTGCACTTCCAGAAAAGAATTCCATCAACGCGATCGGCCTGAACTTCTATTCGCGTTCCAAACGCTGTGTGACACCGGAAGTCGCAGCCCGCATCATGGAACTGCTGCCGGAATCAATCACTCCTGTCGGGCTGTTTGTGAATCATTCTCTGGACGAGATTCAGCGTATCACTGAAACCTGTCGCCTGCAGACGATTCAACTGCATGGGGACGAATCACCTGAGTTCGTGGCTCAACTCAAGCAATACCATCTCATCAAGGCGTTTCGAGTTGGGCCAGACGGATTAGACCACGTCGCACGCGAACTCGATCAGTACGACACATTAGGCGTTACACTTTCCCGATGCCTGATTGATGCATTGGTCACAGGGGAATACGGAGGAACCGGTCATAAAGCTCCGTGGCAACTCTTGCGAGAGAAATGGCCTGCTGACTGGCCGCCATTCGTCCTAGCAGGCGGATTGACCCCCGAAAATGTCCAAGAGGCCATTGAGTCCGCATCTCCGGCGGGAGTCGATGTCGCGAGCGGGGTCGAATCCACTCCGGGAGTTCAGGACACCCAAAAAGTTCTCACCTTCCTGAAGAATGCCCGATCCGCAAATCGTCCCTGATCAGTGGATCGCCAGCAGACTTGATTCTTGCCCCCGCTCATTCATATTGAACGGCCACAGTGAAAGGCAGGTTGGCGTGTAGATCAATTCGTAATCTGCTCTAATTCATTCTTGCTGAATTCTCAAATTACGCAGAGCCACCGCCTCCAACCGCCTCCAGTTTCATGCAACCTGAAATCAAACTTGCAATCGACCGCCTGTTGAGCCATCAGGCACTCGACAGTGACACCGTTCAATCTGCGATTGGGGCGATCATGGATGGGCGATGCGGGGAGGTGGAAACATCCGCTTTCCTGACGGCGCTCGCAATGAAAGGCGAAACCGAAGAGGAACTCTCCGGGGCAGCCAATGCGATGCGAGCCCGATCAACCAAGATCCCTTCTTCGCATCCAGATCTGCTCGACACCTGCGGGACAGGTGGCGACCGGATGCACACGTTCAACATCAGTACAGCGGCGGCCATTGTCACTGCAGCAGCGAATGTTCCAGTAGCAAAGCATGGAAACCGCAGCGTTTCCAGTTCAAGCGGTTCGGCAGATGTGCTCGAAGCTCTGGGGGTCAACATCGATATCCCAGCTCATCTGGCTGGTCAGTGTCTGGATGAAATTGGTCTGTGCTTCTGTTTCGCAAGGACATTCCACCTTGCAATGAAACATGTTGCCCCCATCCGTCAGCAACTGGGATTCCGCACAATCTTCAATCAGCTCGGGCCGCTGACCAATCCGGCCGGGGCGCGATATCAGTTGATCGGTGTTTCTAACAATGAGATCGCCGCAAAGATCGCCGGCGCGGTCAGCCGACTCGATATGAAACGAGCGATTGTTGTCTGTGGCAACAACGAACTCGATGAAGTCTCACTGTGGGGAACGACTCATATCTGGGACATCCAAGGAAACCAGATCCAGGAATATGAATGGTCAGCCAGCGACTTCAAGCTGCCTGAATGCCGTCCCGACCAGCTCCGAGTCACATCCCGTGATGAAAGTGCTGCGGTGATTCGGTCTGTGCTGGAAGGGAAATCTGGGCCAGCACACGACATGGTCGCTGCAAACTCAGCCATGGCTCTCTACTGTCGCGGCGTCGTGAAGACTCCGCAGGAAGGCGTGGAACTCGCCAACAAAGTCATCGCCGACGGTCTCGCTCTGAAGATGCTCCAGCGTCTCGTGGAATGGACCAATAAGCATCAGCACGCATAACCCTATTGCAATCAGCCTTCGCAATAAGGGCAAGTCTTCCGATAGATAATCCGATGGCAACGGCGACACTCCCGCGGCCCATAAAGTAGCGGGGGTTCGAACTTGCACTGCAGGAAAATCAGATAGACAAAGACCAGAACAACGATTGAAACCAGCACGAGATTCAGTGTGCCGCCCACATAGATTGCGTTGGCAACAATGATCGAGCAGCAAAACACATAGAGAGCGATGACCAGCAGTTTATTCTTCTGGTAGGCTGTTCGCTGCACCTGCGTGTTGACCTCATCGGCCACATGTGATTCGAGCAGTTCCGATTTTTCGCGGCGAATTTCTGACACATTCGCTGCCTGAACTGCGGTCAACAGACGCTGCACACTATCGAGAACGCGAAAGGCGTCATCGAACTCGAAGTTCTGCTGATGCGCCCAGCGATTACGAACTTCCCGTAATTCACTGACCAGACTCCTCTCAAAATGACCTAATTCTGTGCGGAATATCGCATTCCACTGGTCCCACATCACGGTCAGCAGAGATTGAGCATCCCAGTCAACAGAGTCCTCATGAACCCGGCCTCGATCTTCGCGGAAACTGAGCGAGACTGATTTTGTCCAGGCATCTCCATGTATCGCGCGCAGCTTTCCCTCGACAAACGGAATCAATCCCCTTGTCAAAAGATCCATCGATTTTCCGACGGCTTCACGATAATTCGACACAAACTTCTACCTGTTTATCAGTTTCTGAAATGCAATGTGACCAATTCTGTTCAGAAACCACTCGACAGCATCGTTATTCCCGGCGTTCAACAGAAATCGTGCGCTGACCCTCTCTGTTGCGCAGCACTCTTCTGCATCGGCATGCGAATCGGGGTCCCCGCTTGGGGAACAACCTGATCTCCCATACGACGCACAAAGAATGATAGGCAGAATCAACGCCGACTAAATCCCCAGACGGTCCGTTACAGCAAAATCTCTGATTGTCTGTTCCATGCAGTCCGTCCATGACGATCGATCGCAGCTGAAAGCCGTCGTCCCCGATACAATTTGTTTCATTTTCTTGACAGCTGCCGCAATCCGCCCCAGATCTATTCCCGACATTTCCAGTGGATTCGCTATCATTCCTTTAGTGTCTTCGTTCGTAGTCGTCGCCGAAGTCGTGGTGATCGCCTCACAAAACCGTCCCAACAGAACCCTGTTCCACCGGAAATCCGGAGTCGCCACCTTTCTGCCATTCTTACCCGACTCAATGGATAAGTCGAACGCTCCCATTGGGATAAGAATCGCCATCGCGGTAAACAAGCGAATAATCGACTCACAAACTGCCAGTGCAGATCGGGTCAATGAACATGACTGAATTTCCATGCCCTCACTGTCAGATTCCGTTACGAATTCGTGACGAGAGTTATCGCAATCGAATTATCCCCTGCCCTGACTGTCAACGGGACGTCCTGATCTGCGACGTGAACGGCACCTTGGCCGGAGTGACTCCCCCCAGCCAGACGACTTCTTCCTCCGCTTTGTCAGAACTCCGGCCTCAACGTCGATTTGGAGCCCCGCAGTTCATTGCATGCGGTGTTGCACTCCTGCTG
>JBEBTF010000116.1:0-12491 GCA_040393865.1 Planctomicrobium piriforme
ACGGCCGCTGCGCGGGCACTCGGTAGAGCAATTTGCTCTAATACGGCCTGTCCTGTTGAATGCCTGATCAAGCGACTGAACAGTGACTCCCTGAAGAACTTCCCGATGCTTCCCAACAGAGGATGCTCCGATGAGAAAAACCACTTTGCTCTCCACGGCACTTCTTTTGACGACTGCCTGTTTCTGCATTTTTTCCTGTACATCGAACACCATGGCCGACGAAGTGACCGACCTGTTTGCCGTCAAACAGTACACCGGTGCGAACAACGAAGTGTTGAACTATCGTGAACTGACTCCGGAAAAAATTACCCCGGACACACGTTATCCACTGGTGATTTTCCTGCACGGAGCAGGTGAGCGAGGGGACGATAACACGGCACAACTGATTCATGTTGTGAAGGAACTGGCGACACCTGAAATGCGAGAACGCTATCCCGCATTCGTGTTCGCACCTCAATGCCCCAAGATGAAGCGTTGGGTCGAAACAGACTGGACCTTGGAACAGCACACGATGCCAGAGACTCCGTCTGAATCGATGGGACTCTTGATCTCGCTGATCGAAGAATCCGTCAAGACGCTGCCAGTTGACCCGAAACGGATCTATGTCGTGGGACTCTCCATGGGCGGCTACGGAACATGGGACCTGATGCAACGTCGTCCAGATCTTGTTGCAGCAGGGATTCCAATCTGCGGCGGCGGCGACACATCGAAAGGTGAAGTCTTGAAAAACATCCCGATTTGGGCATTCCACGGAGACAAAGACACAGCAGTCAAAGTCGAACGAAGCCGCGCGATGATTAAAGCAATCCAACAGGCAAAAGGGTCCCCGATCTATACCGAGTACCCCGGTGTCGGCCACAACTCCTGGACTATGACAGCTCAGAATCGTCTTGTCTGGGACTGGCTGTTTGCCCAACACAAGTAATCGGCGAGATAAATTGTAGGTCAGAAAAGAAATCGATTGAGGAGTTGAAGCGGTTTCACTCGTTCGAGTTGAAACCGCTTTTTTGTTTTACAGATCAACGAGGAACATTGACGACTTCCCCTGCGAACAGAAATGCAAGTCGCACACTGACCTGCTCCTCTGGGATACGCAAGAGATGCGAAACGGCAACACGGTATGCTGCCATCTGAGGGAAGTACGACTCAGCACGTTCCTTAAGAGCCTCTGGTCCTTGAGAGACATCATCTGTTTTGAAATCAATCACATCAGCAGCCACAGGTTCGCCATCGCGTTCAAAAACCACGAGACGGTCGATGCAGCCGTTCAACAACTCGTCAGGGGCAGAACGAACCGTAAACGGACATTCATTTCGAACATGGATGCGAACGGAATTCTGTTCGATCTCCTGACGCAACTCTGGTCGGCAGGGGGACAACGCTTCCGACACATAAGATTTGCGACTTAACAGATGCTGGCACCAATCACTTTCAAGCATCATCGAGAAGCTCTTAAGCCAGTCTTCGATGACAGGTTCTGAAACTCCTGATTGATGCCCAAGTGTGCGTAAGTGTGACGCTGAAGGAAGACCATCATCGATCCATTCCACCTCTTGAATCCATCGATGGAATAGCGTTCCCTTCGTCAATGCAGTAGACAGACCGCTATTGAGGACTCGCTTCAAACTGAGTTGAACTGGAGCCTTTGTGCCTGATGGGGATTGGCGTTTCCAATAACGACGGCTCGACTGGCTGGCGAACTGAATTGCCCGCGGTTGCTCTGGCTCAGTTGATGCCGCAGGCTCCTCGTTCTTATTGGAAACAGGGAGATCCAGATACCACTGAGGATTTCCGTACTCCCATAAAACTGTATGCGGGGTGATCGGGACATCCGGCGCAAATGCTGCTCGAACCAAACCGGTAAAGGTCTTGGGGAGTTTCTTGGAGATCTTAGGATTGATCAGAATGTGCAGACTGCGAACTGGTCTGGTCAGCGCCACATACAACAGGCACAACGCTTCCTGAAACAGCTTGTTCTGCGTTTCTTTCCGCGCAACTTCCAGATCACCACCGAGGCTCTCGAAGTGTGCCTGGTTACGATACAAGGCCACGAGATCTGGCGGGGCTCCGGGGGCTGGGCTATGCGAGACATACTTCGGTGGCTGATAAAGACTGACATCCAGTTCTGGCAGAATGACGATATCGAACTCCAGCCCTTTCGACTGGTGAATCGTCATCACCCGAACCGATGCACTGGATGGTTCTTCTCGTCGTTGCTGTTCGACGAAGTCCACGAACCGACTTGGTCGCAAGTCGGCAAACAACCCGTCATATCGATCTGCCAGATCTGACAACTGAACCAGACGTTGGTACTCACGTCGATTGCAATACGGGGCGAGCAGCGGCAACAGTTCGTGAACCAGCCCGCCATATCCTCGATCAACGAGCCTGCGTCTCAGAGCCTCTGAAAACTGGCCCCGCGAGGCCGTATCATTGAAATTAGTCCATTGAAGAATCGCTCCTAATGGCGACTTCGCCACATGAAACGCAGCGGCAGTATGTCCAGGGTGGTCCGCCAAAGTAAACAATGACAACAACAGCTGAACTGCAGCTGAATCCGTGAGCGGGTTCCCTCCTTCTTCGCTCGCTTCAATCCCAAGTTGATTCAGTTCGAAGATCATTCTTCCAACTGATCGATTCCGTCGCGTCAGAATTCCAATCGACGCAGTAGGCGCCTCGCGCCGACGGTCACGAACATAAGCTGCAACTTCGGCCCAGAACTCTGTTGGCTCTTCCGCTTCTTCGTCTGCAGGAGTTGCATCCGCATTACGTTCCGACAACGTACGGAGACAGACATAACCACTTAGATTTTCTCTGGCAGTTCGATGTTCAGGGAATCGCTGTCCCCATTCGTGCATGGCGTCTGCATGATCGTCCAAATTGTCGTGGTGGGTTAACCGCTGCATCGCAACATTGACGGCATGCATGATCGCAGGCGACGAACGATAGCTCAGGTTCAATTCAATCTGAGAATCTGCTGTCCCCGGCAATTCATCAGCGATCAAATCGAAGAGGGCCGCTTCCCCTCCACGCCAACCGTAGATCGCCTGCTTCGTATCTCCCACACAGAAGAACGAACTTCCAGAATTTCGACACGCCTCTTCAGCGAAACTGCGAATGACGTTCCACTGTTCCGGGGAGGTATCCTGAAATTCATCCAGCAGGAGATGATCAATCGACGCATCCAGCCGGAAAGAGGAATCGACCAGTCGGGACTGCGTTTGTGCCTGAGCAAGACGTCGGGTGACATCGCCAAACTCCAGCCCACTTGCTGCGTGTTTCAGACGCTCAAAGACTGCATGAAAATCTTTCAGCAATCGTCTGGCAGCGAGTGTCTGATTCCGCCAGGGAGCAGCAACACTTGCCAGCACATGGCGATAAAGTTCTTCATACGGCTGCCGCAGTATTTCCGGAATTTCAACCCGACTATATTTCATTTCGCCGGAGATCACCTTCGGCATCAAGCCTTTCTTCAGCAGTGATTCCCAGTCTTCGTTCAGAATTGCGTCGACATCCCCAGCTCTGGCTTTCGACAACGAAACCTTATCCAGCGGGGTCTCTTCAATCTGAACTCGCAACATCTCCCGAGTCTCAGGAGCAAGGAATGGATAATCGGGAATCCGTTCCCAGCTTTCTTCCGGTGCGGCAAGAAAGACGTAATAGAGATTGGAAATCGTCTCGGTAATCAGACGGGACACACTGCGTGAGGATTTCCCTTTATCAAGCAGATGCATCAACTGCACGAGGTCGTGCGGAGTTCCGGTGTTCAGCATCTCATCAATCGCTGACGCCCGAATCTGTTCAATCTCAAGTGGATCGAGAACGCGCCAGCCCGGCGGGAGGCCCAACTCTAACGCATAGCTGCCTGCGAGTTGAGAAAAGAATGAATCGAGCGTGCTGATGCGAATGCGATGGAGGTTCCGAGTCAGGCCTCCCAGCAGTTTCAGACACTCTTCACGCGAGAGCGGTGGCGGCCCTACAGAGTCCGCCAGCATCTTCAGTTCTTTGGGATCTAATACCGCCTTGGCAAGTCGGGTGAGAATTCGTTCAAGAATCTCCCCTGCCGCTTTCTTTGTGAATGTTGATGCCAGAATCTTTTCAGGCGATGAGTTCCGCAAAATGGCGATATACCGGGAGGAAAGCTGAAATGTCTTTCCCGTCCCCGCGGACGCGCGAATCAACAAACGTTGAGCAACTGCTGCAGGTGTATTCTCGGAACCGGCTTCTCCTGTTTTTTTGCGACTCATAGTACCGCCTCCCGTCCAAAGACTCCTTCCTGACAAATGGCGTCGAATTCGCTCAATGAGCCAGATGGTTCAGGGAGAACTTTCCAGAACCGTTCTTCAAGAATGTCAGTAATCACATCGCGAGCCACTTCATCGGCTTCAGCGAGTTCTTCTGATGACCACTCGCCAAACAATGCTTGAACTGAATTGGTGTCGCGCGGCAACACGATGTATCCGAGCTGAACATCGCCAACTGCACCAAAGTCTGCTGCGAGGTGGCGATAGAGTGGTAACTGCAGATCGCACCACTCGCCTTGGTGACGATGCGTTTTGTCAGGGGCATTTCCGGCATCCCCCGTCTTGTAATCGAATAACGCCCAGCGTCCTGTATCTGGGTGATAGTCCACCCGATCGATTCGCCCTCGTAACGTCACCTGTTTGCCGTTCGCTATCGTCGCTGGAGCCTCGATCTCGACATCACGTTCAACCGAGTAGATGACCCAACCTTCTCGACGCCATTCAGACTGCCAGTCGGCGAATGCCATCAGACGGCGTTTGGCCTGTTCCATTTGAATCAGAACTGCAGCCAACGGCGTCGGGCCGTAATTCTGATCGATCGATTCTTTCAGCTTCTGTTGCAGGAAGGAAGCGATTTCGACAGCTGAAGTTGTGTCCCTGAAGTCACTCGTTCCGAAGGAATTCAACACATCATGAACGAGGACCCCAAACGCGGCCCCATCGAGTTCACTCACAGCGTCCGAGGCAACGCCGAGACGGAGGACGTGTCGCAAATAGTACCGGTACGGAGACGCCAGATAGTCTCGGAGTTCGGTCACACGAAACGCTGTGGGAGCGTTCTCTCGTGGAGTTGGCCGAGGAATCTTGAATTGTGAAATCGCCCCGTAAGGCTCCCCACGAATCCCTTTGCGTCCTCGATGGGCGTAGAAGCGTAAGACCCGTTCCGGGATATTTTCGTCCTCCGTCGCAAAGACTAATCGGCTCGGAGTGAGTGGCTCATTCATCGCGTCACGACGGGCGACGATCAAACGCAGAACCCGGCGAGAGTGGCTCATGCAGACAACGTTATAAAGATCGCGAGCATAGCGACGCACGTTATCTTCGAGTCCCAAGTGAGTACGTAAGCGGTTTGGTAGAAACAGGTCGTGGTTCACGGACTCTGGGACATAACCTTCGTTAAACGTCGTCACGATTGTGACAGGGGCATCATCGAGTGGCAGATCCAACCAACCGCTGAGTTGAATCGCTGACTCGGTTTGAGGGCGATACAGTTCTCCATTCATCATCGACATCGTTAAGCGAACGACATCAACAACAGACATCTCCAAATCCAATACAGATGGCAATGATGCATGTGAATCGAATGCCTCCTGTACCTGACTCAGAACGTCGCGCAGTCGGGCGTCATCCGGATCACGGGGATCAATTAACCGGTTCCCATAGATCGCGATCAGGAATTCACGCACAGGGTCTGCCGCGGCAGAGAGTTTGACTTTCGCAGACGCGAGAGGAACCAAAACTGCCTGAACTGTTCGATAAAGCTGACGCGAGATATTGACTGAACGGTCATCAGAGGTATCAGGAAACCACTCCACTCGCGGAGTCAGATAACTACAGACAAATTGATCCCATTGTGACAACCAGTCCGGCGAAATCTTCTGATGATTCAGCCACTGGGAGAAATCGGGGTGACGAATCAATTCGGAAAAGGAATCTGTACGATGATCCTCCAGAAAGTTCACCGCAGCTTCCAGCAATCGATAAGGAGAGGTGGAAGGAATCGGGCGATCGACGGGCCAATGTGTCGGAACACCTTCCGCCAGCAATGATCGTTGAACCAATGGAACCAGTCGTGAATCAGGAACGCCAATTGTGATGTCTTCCATCGAGTACTGGCCATCAAGGTTGGTCAGTGTTTCGACAATGGCATCCACCTGAGCAGCGGCATCGTCCGCCATCACCAACTGCTCTGAAGCGAGATCAATCTTTAGATCGCTCCAGCGTTCGGAGATGAGGCACCCGTAGGCATCAAAGCGATCGGCCCAATCTTCAGGGGCGTCAATATAAGCTGTGACTCGATCGGCCACCTGATCCAGCATCGCCCGTAATGTTCTGTTCAGGTCGACCGTTCCAATGGTGACGATATCTAAATCGGTGCGACACTCGCGTTGACGAATTGCGACGAGTCGCGCTGTCTGTTGATCCCAGAATTGAAGCTCATCCAACAGCTTCCAATACTGCTGCTGCACCTTCGACATTGCCAACCAGCGTTCCGATTCATCAAAGCCATCCAGCAATACCCCTTCCCTGGCGACATCCGCAAAATCAAGCTGATCTGCAGCGAGCTCAAGGTGTTGACGCCGCATCAGATCACCCAGTCGCAACCACGCCTGAAAATCCTCAGCGGCAGGGGGCTGGCGAACGATGCTCGAAAGACATGAATTCGGAACGGTCTGAAGAGCCTGAGACCACACCAGTTTTTGGACGAGATCGGAAGCGAACGGACGTTGCGGCGTATACAGCTCTTCCGGCAAGCGTCCTTGTGTGAGAATTCTTGGAGGAACCAGATTTCCGTCAGCCGCTTCCGTCAGCAGTTCGAGAAGTCGCCTTCCGGAACGTCGCCCAGGCACAACGACGACGAGATGAGAAAGATCGCAGACTCGGTTGCTTCGGCTGCGTTGCACCAGTAATTCCGCCGCCTGTTGCAAAGCAGGACGCGACCACCCCAGGAAGACTCGTTGCCCAGCCATGTGCCACTTCTTCCGTTCAAAACGCAAGCAGATTCAGCATCCAGGCAACGACACAATTTTCTCCATCAGGTAGGCCCTGCTGATGGATCAATGCTGACGTTCACCGGGAGCCCTAAAGTGAACGTCAGTATACATACCCTCTCAGTGACGTCAATCAGCGGCACAGGCCCGATCGTTGGAAAGAACACCCAGATGAGTTCCAAACTTCATTCGAGTTGATGCAGGCAGCTCTTGAGTGCTGCGAGGATAAAATTTCTGTTCCCGAGCAAACTGAATGTTCACCTGCATGTCACGCTGCACGCGGCCAGTCTGATGCCCCAGATGCATGTATGCTGCCATTTGCGTCTGGCAGAACTCAAACTTAGCGAACCCCAGTAACGCCGAACGAAACGTGTTTCGCCAATAGTACTTTCTGGTCTGAGGATTTTTCGTCATCCACCAGGCAATCCGCCCCAGAGCAACAATCATCTTCTTCCACTCTCCAGGAGAGGGAACCTGTTTGCGAACCGGCTTGACCATGCGTGTCGTACGCATGACCCGATCCATATAAACTTCCGGATCATAAACAGTGCAGACGACACGGCGAAAATCATCATACACGTCACAGCGATCACGAGTCGTTACATAGTTTAATCCGCCTGCTGTGTTATCGTGACTTTGCTTGTTCTCAAGTCGATAGACCGTTTCGTCAGGGGAAACGAGTTGATGATCACTTCCGATCATCCGCCCCTCTTTCATTAACCGCCGTGTCAACTGCGTATTTGGAAGGGCCACGAGTAGTCCGACCATCGCCATCATGATTCCTGACTCTTCAATGCAGGCGATCATGCTGTCGGCGACACCTTCTTTCTCACCATCAAAGCCCAGAATGAATCCGGCTGTAATCGCAATACCGTATTCATAAACATGCTGTACTCGATCCACGATTGGCTTCATCGAGTTCACACGTTTTTGAGTCACTGCCAGCAATGCCGGATCTGGTGTTTCAATGCCCATGAAGACAACCCGAAAATCAACTCGCCGCATGAGATCCAGCAAATTGTCGTCATCGGCCAGATTCATTGACGCTTCGGTGCTGAAGTAGAACGGGTAATTCCGCTTCTTGCTCCAGCTTTCCATCTCGACGAGAAGTTGCTTCACAAACTTCTTATTGCCGATGAAGTTGTCGTCCGAGATATCGATCCATCCTCGATAGCCGAGATCGGCGATTCGATCCAATTCAGCAAGCACCTGAGGGATTGACTTGCTGCGAGGAATGCGTCCGTAGAGCTCAATGATGTCGCAGAATTCGCAGTTAAAAGGACAACCACGGGAAATCTGAATCCCCACCTGCAGATAGTTTTTGAACTCGATCAGATCGAACCGCGGCGTCGGCGACTTCGTGACATTTGGGCGTTCTTCTTTCTCGAACACCCCACATGGCTCCCCGTTTCTCCACGATTCCAGCCAGAGCGGAATCGTTTCTTCCCCTTCTCCCAACACACGGACATCCGCAGCGACATAGACATCCGGCTGGCTCGTCGGATCAGGCCCCCCCACCGCGATATATTTCCCGGTCTCCATCGCCTTGTCGATCAGTTCGAGAATCCCGGACTGCTGAGGAATCATTCCTCCTGTGCAGACGACATCGGCCCAAGCCCAATCCGATTCATCCAAGGGGCCGACGTTCAGATCAACGAGCCTGAACTCCCAATTCTGTGGCAACAGTGCGGCCACTGTCATCAGCCCCAACGGCGGAGCAATTGCCTTTGCTCCGGTCGTCGCAATACTGTCGCTGAAGTTCCAGAAATTTGTTGTCTGGAATCGCGGCTGAATCAACAAACATCGCAACGCCTCGTCAGGGTGTCTCGTGGTTGATGACATCGTGCTTTTACCAGTCTGGAGGCGAGGGATATGGAAGGAAAATTAAACACCTGTGAGAGAGCGCCCCTCCTTCAGGTCCATAGTCAGTCAGTTGTTCGAAATCATTCTGTCTCTGCAGAAGTGCGTCTTCTCGTTGTTGCATCGCTGCAATGATCGATCGCGTGCAGAAAGGCCCGTTCGCAGACCCACAACTGCAACTTCAGAACAAGACCGCAATCGTGCCAACAATGCTTGGAAGCAAGGTTGAAAGAGAGCCACCTATTCGAACGACAAACCAGGCACCCCTGAGCGCCAGGTGGACGAGACGATCGAAGACACCTCAAACATTCAACAACCATTCAGACAGAAACCTCCCTCCGCAGATGGAGAAAGATGTCAGCCTCAAGTGGATTGGCAACTTTCCTGGATCGTACAGGAAGAAACTAAACTGCCCAAGACGAAGTTTTTTTAGCAATTTCAGATTTGCAGTAAGGTGACTGAACACGTCTTGACAAACTGCAGACATGACGAAAGTTCGCTCTGAGATCTCTTGCAGATATGGAATGAGGGGTTCCAATCCATATGTCAGCGCTGAGCCGAACCGTCAGATCTCTTTGATCAGGAATCTGTCGCAACAGGCAGCATTCCCTCAGGAGGCATTTCATCCTTCGGAACCGGTTTCGTTTCACTCAGTGGAATCGGGGTCCGATCTTCACTGTTTCGCAATGCACCCGTTTCCAGAAATCGGATTGAAGATTCAATCACATCCTGATTCCACATCATTGTGGAATGCAGAACCCGAATCGCCATGAAGTCTGCCGCGCCGGGAAGTCGTGTCGAATCGACCGAGACCGTTCCATCATCGTCGCCGGGAATCAACATATTCCAGCCATGTTCCGTTCCGCGACACCCTGCAATAACGGCGAACTCGAAATCTGGGATTGGGAGAGCCGAGATAAAGCTGCCTCCCCCTCTCACAAGTTGCTGGCCTGCCGGGCCAAGCGTCCATTGAAACGCCCAGTTCTCATGCAATTTGGTCGCCATGTCGGCACCAAGATTCGGCACTCCGAGCATCACCATTCGATGTAAACGAGGGTCGCGTTTCTCCCCTTCCATTTGCAGGTAGGTGCGAACCAGCAGGCCCCCCATGCTGTGAACGACGAGGTCAATCTGCTCAATCCCGTCGAGCGATTCCAGGACTTTTTTGAAGTAGGTCGCACACTCCTGAAGAGAAACCTGAGTACTGGGGTAATCAAACCCGACAACTGTTGCTCCGGAGTCCTCCAGACGTTTCTTCATCACCGAGAAGGATTTGGAGGACCGAATGATTCCGTGAATCAGAATCACCGCCCGACCAGTCATTCTCGGAAGGAGATTCTTGTCTTTCTCTTTCTCAAGCTGTTCGCGGCACTCTTCCTCTGTCCCTGAAGCCAGTCGGAAATCACCGGGGTCAATCAGACGATAACGCTCTGTTCCAACATAGTGCTGAATGCGATACCCACGAAAGAAAGCGATGTCGCCCCAGAATTGGCGTCCTCCTAATGTCGGTGCAGGAAGATTCCACTTAGGAAGATTTTCAAACATCTCATCCTCTTCCAGATCGGCACTTTTCTGGGGACTTTCATCCTGAGCAAATATCAAGGGGTCTCCGCTCGCGCAAAGCAACAGCAGTAAGGCCACGCCGCACGAAACGACTCTCTTTACTGAATGAGCCCGCCACTGGAACACGCGACCACTCCGTGAATCGACCTGCACTACACCCCTTGAATCCAGTGTGTCATTCACTCCCGTTAAAGACAATCCCGACCTCAACAGTGGAACCAACTGCGAAACGCTCACTTCCAATTTCTTACATCAGACAACTTCAATCAGACCAACAACCATCGTCCCAGACTGAAGTAGAAGATCAGAGTCACGATGTCGCTGATCGCCAGAGCCATTGGCCCCGACGCAAGTTGAGGGTCGCGACTAAAGAACCGTAAAGCAAACGGCATACTCAACCCAATCAGGGCCGAGAAGACAATTCCTCCAAAGATCCCCAGGAAAAGGCTCGCCGCGACAACCAAGCTTCCCTTCCAGGCAATCGCAATGAGTCCAACAACCGCTCCGCAAGCCATTCCCAACATCAGACTGACAAGGAGTTCTTTGCGTGCCTCACGGAAGAAAACACTCCATTTGGATGTCTGACTATGCAAAACCTGAATCGCGATACTGACCGCCTGAATACTCACGCTCTCTGCCAGCGCCGTTACCAGTGCAATGAACGGGGCCACGACAACCAAAGTTGAAATGTCGTCGTAATAATCCGCGATCACTGCGGCGAGCATTCCCCCGATGATGTTGCAGATCAGCCATGGAAATCGACTGACGAACGCATGCCCGGCATTCCCTTTCGCTGCTTCATCCAGATGCATCCCGACCAGCTGAAACAGATCTTCCCCATCTTGCCGACGATCAAACTCAAGGATCTCATCGGTATAAAGATTTACATCAACAACGCCGCACACCTTGCCTGCACTATCGACGACAGGGAATGCCAGAAGTCGATGTAACGTAAAGAACTCGCAGGCTTCAAACACCGTCGCTGTTGCGGGAATCGCGATGATGCGTGTCGATAGCACCGATTCAAGCGGAGTCTCCAGCGGACTGAGCAGCAACTTACGGGTCCCGACCACCCCTTTCAGATGTCCTTCAGCATCGACAACATAAAAGTAGATCGCTCGCCCCACATTCGAGAATGACCGAATCGTGGCCAGTGCATCACCGACAGTCTGATTCACCTTCAGTAAAGGTGACGCTGTCTGCATGTGACTGGTGACAGGGTCATTCAGAATGTCTTTCACATTCGCAACACGAACTGTCGACTGACAGGGGGATTGTGAAGAGGAATTCGCATCGAGATCCACATGTGGCTGCGTTACCACTTCAACGACAGCATCCGACTGAGTTGCTTCACCAGCCCTCTGTTGAACATCCCCGTTGTCTGAGTTGTTCTCCAGAGACTTCCCTACAGCGTTTGCCGATGCAGCACTCGTTGAATTGCCCGGGGCAGCCGAAGAGTTCTTCTTTTCCTCCTGGGGGGCCGTCATCGACTTACCTTCACTTCAAAATCCACTGATGTCTGCCCAAGGTCACGGGAGTCCACACTCCCAAACCGTGTCTTCAACCTGACAGCACAAGACCGCCCTCGATACCGTGATGACCGTTGGCTTCAGAGATCATGTCCATTCAGCTCAGGAACACAACTCTGACCGGCACAAACTCACGAATGCCAATGGTTTAATCCGATGCTAGAACGTCGCATCAGTGACCATGGTTCAAAGTCCTTTGAGAATTTTCTTTTCGAACTGAACCCACATGCCGCCCTGCTCAGCCTGCTCGTATTCGCCTCCGAACAATCGTCGCGGGGAAATTTGCCAGAAATCTGCTGAGCGTAATTCTTGACAAACGGCGAACCAATCACTAACTTTTCCGCTCCCTTTCAACAAGCATTGAATGCTTTCGAAAGAGAAAAACAATTCGGCTCAATTTTCGAACAGAGAAATGCCGAATTGATTGTTGCCAGTTCACAACGAAACTTGTGACCGGCATTCCAGCACATGGGGGATTAGCTCAGCTGGGAGAGCGCTTGCATGGCATGCAAGAGGTCAGCGGT
>JBEBTF010000117.1:0-12366 GCA_040393865.1 Planctomicrobium piriforme
CCGTGAACTATCAGGCAATGGGGACGTCATCTGGAGAGATCATCACCGACTTTTCGTCCGGAATCCTGGAGAAGACCGGCCAACCCTTCGACATTGCCATCGAAGGGGAGGGTTTCTTTGTCGTCGAAGGTCCGAATGGACCGCTCTATACCCGCAACGGGGTATTTCACCTCGATGGAGAAGGACGTCTGGTTACCCCGGAAATGCTCCCCGTTAAGGGACGTGGTGGGGAAATCTCTATACCGCCAAACACCTCGATGGCCGCTGTCACGATCGATTCTGAAGGTCGAATTTTTGCTGGCAACACGGAAGTTGGCCAACTCGATGTCGTCTCCTTCTCCGATCCGCAACGGCTCGTCCGGGCGGGGTCCACGTTGTTTGAAGCTCCAGCGGATATGCCACCTCGCGAAGCTGAAGAGGCCCAACTGCTACAGGGGAGTCGTGAACGTGCCAATGTCACCGCGATTCAAGAACTCGTGGACATGATCGCTGCTCAGCGACGGCACGAGGCGGCTCAAAAATCGATGTCCCTCATTGTTGAATCAGTGGGGAAACACATCAACGTTCAAGGAAGGGGATAGTCATGTTGCGAGCACTTTATACCAGCGCTACTGGGATGAAAGCCCAGGAAATGCTGATTGACAACACGGCAAACAACCTGGCAAACGTCAATACAACAGGTTTCAAGCGAAGTCATTTGACCTTCGCCGACTTGTTGTATTCAACCGTAAAACAGCCAGGAACCGACGTAGCAACCGGCCAGCAGACACCGACCGGTTTACAGATCGGAAGCGGTGTGCGTGCCGTTGGAACTGCGAAGGTCTTCACGCCCGGGAATGCCGAGCAGACGAATAACCCGCTCGACGTGTCCATTGAGGGAGACGGCTTTTTCTCAGTTCAACTTCCGAATCAGCAGACCCGATATTCCCGGGCCGGTGCGTTCCGGATGGATTCAAACGGCCAGTTGGTCACGACAGACGGCTACCTTATGAATCCGCCCATTACGATTCAGAACGGAGTGGATCTCTCCACTATCAACATCGGGACCGACGGCACCGTTACAGGTTCACTCGCAGGAACACCCGACTCCGTCGTCACACTTGGTCAGATTCAATTGGCGCGATTTGCGAATCCGGCCGGGTTGTCGAGCGAAGGGGGAAATCTCTTAGCAGCAACTCCAGCCTCCGGAACTCCAACGTTGTCTAATCCTGGGACGAATGGAATGGGATTTCTTCGTCAGGGGGCATTGGAAGGTTCCAACGTGGAAGTGGTCGGAGAACTGATTTCGCTGATTTCCGCGCAACGAGCTTATGAAATCAATTCCCGCGCCATTCGAGCAGGGGATGAAATGCTTTCAACCTCCGCCGACATCGTTCGGTAATCCTAAGCATTTTTAGAGTGAGATCCGCCTCGTTTATGCAGGTGGGCATGTGTTTGTTCCAACTTCGTCACAGTCACTTCATGAGGGGAAATATGACATCGAAATTGAATCGCATCGCCGTTTCTCTCGTCCTCCTCATGCTGTCCGGCTTCAATGCTCCGATTGCCGCTCAGGAGAATGCCTCCCGGATTGCGGTACGCATCAAGCCGTCTGCGGTCATCAGTGGATCGCAGGTTCGGTTGGGAGATGTCGCCGACGTCATCGATACCAACCCGGTACGCCGCGCCCGCCTGCAGGACCTTGATCTTGCTGTGTTTCAGTCTGACAAACCAATGTCCCTGGATCGGGACTTGATCGGGATTCGGGTTCAACTGGCTGGCTACGAACGGGATTCAATTGTCTTTACCGGCGAATCACAGGTGCAACTGACCGCTCCCACGCCGATCAACTTGACTGACCTTGCAGTGGAACGGGCCGCATTCGACGAGTTGACGCATCAGTTCTCCGTTCCTCCAGAAGACTTGAATGTCAAATTGACGAGTCCGTTTCTTAACAGTCTCCCTCAGGATGTTACGAACCTTTCTTCGCCACGCATTGAAGTGATGCGAGTTTCGCAATTGCCACTTGGACGCACGCAGATCACAGTTCGAATTATGGATGGGGACCGGTTGGTTGCTTCCCGTCTGGCTTCGTTTGAAGTTTCTCTCCGGCAGACCGTTGTTGTCGCCACGATGTCTCTTGATAGAAACAGCCAGATTTCGAACAGCAATGTCCAGGAGGAAGTTCGGTTCATTGATAAACCAATTGATCGCTTAACGGCACAGCAGCTTGTCGGCCGCCGAGTCGTCAGTCCTCTTAAGCCGGGCGACGTTGTCACGCTGCGACATGTTGGTGATTTGATCGTTGAAGAACAGCCTGTTTTGATCATGGCACGCGATCCCGTTCGACTGATTGCCAAAAAGGGAAAACTGACCGTCACCATTCCAGTTGCAGAAGCATTGCAATCGGGGCGAAAAGGTCAGCTGATTCGAGTTCGTAACGTTCAATCCAATCAGATTGTCACCGGGCAGGTTATTGGACGTGGAGAGGTGCTGGTTCACCTGAATTGAACGAAGCAGAACTGATTTATCGCCTGTTCTTGAATCGAGTCGGGAACCAGAGGTCATTTCAATGAAACACAAACCAATCATGATCACCGGTGGATATCTGGTCGCAATGGCGATCGGGTCCTCGTGCGTGATGGCGGAGTCGTTGTGGCAACAGCGAACTCCAGAACGGGCGTATCTCTTTTATGACTCCAAAGCCAGAAACATTGGCGACAGCGTGACCGTGATGGTGTCGCAATCAACGGACGTTGCGAATAAAGAAGCTCGGCAGATGAAGAAATCCACTGCCGCCAAAGGGGGGCTCGATCTGGCCGCTTCCAGCAGTGGAGGTTTCGGGGAGCAGGGAGCGGAAGCAGCTCTGAGTCTGGACAGTACATCGGATCGGAAATTCGATGGATCACAGGCCTATTCGACCGCACAGAACTTCTCGGATGCTATGACGTGCACCGTGATGGACGTTCTTCCGAATGGAAACATGGTGATCGCTGGTGAACGCCGAGTTCGGGTCGCGGGAGAAGAGCGAACAATTCATGTTTCCGGGATCATTCGAGGCCTCGACCTCGGGCCGGATAACACCATCAATTCTCGATACATCTCCCAGTTCCGAATGGAATATCAGGCGGGGGGAACATCACAGAAATTCACACGACAGGGCTGGCTCGGACGGGGTGTCAACGCCGTCTGGCCTTGGTGAGACATACGAATGACCGCGATCTCGTTACAACTCGAAACTCGTAGAGCAGTCAGACTCATGTGTCTGTCGGCGCTGCTGTTCGTACTCATTGTTTTGTCCCCAGCCGCCGCTCTTCGGGCTGAAGTCCGGATTAAAGATATCACTGACATTGAAGGTGTGCGGACCAACCAGTTGACGGGGATGGGACTCGTGACTGGATTGAATGGAACCGGAAGTAAAAGCCCGGTTACTCGACAATTTGCCATCAACTTCATGCAACGGATGGGCATGCGTGTTGAACCGAATATCCGCATGATGTTGCAGACAGACACGACTCAAAAGACAAACAACCTTTCAGTTGTCACGGTGACTGCCGAACTTCCAGCGTTTGCTCGACGCGGTTCACGTATAGACGTGCTGGTCTCGACTTTTGATGACGCGACGAGTCTTGAAGGGGGGCAACTGATCATGTCCCCGCTTTTTGCCGCCAACGGTCAAGTCTATGCCGTAGCGAGCGGACCAGTTTCCACGGGCGGTTTCAGTTTTGCAGGGCAGGCGGCATCCGTTCAAAAGAACTTTCCAACAACCGGTCGCATCTCTGATGGGGCGACGATTGAAGAAGAAACGGACACTCCGCTTGGAATCGACGGAACGTTCCGTTTGCTTCTAAAGCAACCAGACTTTGAAACGGCACGTCGAATTGCCAAAGCAATTAATGATGCTGAACCAGGCATCGCGATGCCGCTTGACTCTAACGCGGTTCATATTGTCGTGCCTCCTCCATATCAGGGTAAGGTCGCCGAGTTCGCCGGAATGATCGGAGGACTCAGCATCATTCCGGATGGTCCGGCAAAGGTCGTTGTCAATGAAAGAACAGGAACGGTCATCATCGGGGAGAACGTAAAAATCTCCCGCGTTCTGATTACCCATGCGAACCTGACAATTACGACGACGGAATCTCCTCAGGTCTCGCAGCCGATGCCATTCAGCGAAGGGCAAACCGTGGAAGTTCCGCGGACGAGTATCAACGTTGAAGAGGAAAAGAAGCAGATTACATACATCGAAGAAACTGTCACTCTGGGTGATCTCGCTCAGGCGTTAAATTCGCTCGGTGTGACCCCACGTGATTTGAGCTCCATTCTCCAGCAACTTAAAGAGTCTGGTGCACTGCACGCGGAAATTGAATTTAAATAAACGTTTAATATTAACTCTGATCATAAGAGTCAGGGTTTCCTCACAATAAAAGTAGAGATGATGAACGCAATCAGTCCGGCTTCATCCAACCTGACACTCTCCCCATCACTGTTGTCAGGCGACAATTTTTCCGAGTTGAAAAATGCTCAGCCTGTCGAATTGGCCAAGCAGTTTGAAAGCCTGTTTGTTTCAATGCTGGTCAAGGAAATGCGACAAACCTCAAGTGGTGAGGAAGGGATGTTCCCCGGTGATTCATCCGATACTTACGGAGGGATCTTCGACATGTATATGGGGCAGCACATCGCCGAGAACGGCGGACTTGGCATGGCGGAAATGATCGGGAGAAGCGTGCGTTAAATCCCCGTTTGAGTTCGCTGCACGGATTGATTTTAACGTTTCTGGATGACACATCCGGGAGCCGACAGGAGGTCGGAATGGTTTCACAACGAACACTCTCGCTTGTTCTTCAACAGCAGTTGGAAGAACAGCTTGATCATGAATCTCAGCTTCTGCAACGAATTGAGACGTTATCGACCAGCCTCGGTGAAGTTGGTATGACCGGGTTTGGACTGTCTTCTCAGCAGAGTGAGATCATTTCTCTGGTAAATGACCTGTTAAAAGTTCAGGCTCATCGCCAGGAACTGCGCAGCTCCATTGCGGCCGATTGGGGATGTTCTCCTGAAGAGGTTCGTTTAGCCGTTATTAATCTGGAATCTCCAACTGCGAATGCGAGACTGCAGTCCCGGCGTCAGGAGCTCTTGCAACATACGGCTCGCGCGGATGCACGATTGAAGTCCACTCGTGAATCTCTTTCCGGGCTTCATGGGATCGTCACCGACCTGTTGTCGGCTGTGATTCCGTCTCCCAATTTGGAACATGTTCGATATACGGCAAGCGGCCAACGCGTCACACCGGTTCATCAGACAAACATCGAATTAAACCATTTCGCATTCTAACTGATCGCGTTCTGCCACGCGGCGAACAATGTTTTATCCGTTGGAAGCCGTGCCATGCGTGGTCGTGCGAGTAATTCATTGTGCATGTTGCTCTAAGGTCGTGAGATGCTTCTCTACAATATCGGTAACGCCGCGATTCGAGCGAATCAGCTTGCTCTGCAAACTGTGTCGAACAACATTGCGAATGCCGACACCGAAGGTTACCGACGCCAACGGGTTGATCTCGTCGAAAACAAACCGCTACGACAAGGTTCGCTCTTTGTTGGAACAGGGGTGGAGGTCCAGGGGATTTCTCGCGTTGTCGACACCGCAACGGATCAGGCGATCACTTTGAATCTCTCGCTTGCTTCCAGAGCTCAGGTTCAGTTGGAATCGCTGCAATCAATTGAGGCGCTGCTAACTCCGAATTCCGGTTCCCTGCAAAATTCTGTGACCGAGTTCTTTGACCGCGCAGAAATGCTGGCAGGCTCTCCCACTGATTCCGCTCGGCAGTTAGAGCTGGTGTCCGCTGCGAAGAAAGTGGCTCAGCAGATCACAACGTATCATCAGGGGTTGGATCAGCTGCAGCGTCAGACAGGCGAGAAGATTCAAGAGGCAGTGAATCAGGTCAATACTCTGGTTGAGCAGATTGGTTCACTGGAACGGCAGATCAAAACCGTCGAGGCATCCGGCGGGTCTGCACCGACGCTGTTGAATGAGCGTGATTTGCTTGTTCAACGACTCGGCCAACTTGTGGATCTCAGCCCTGCTTCGTTGAGTGATCCGGACGGGACACTTGTTGCTGCGGGTGGTTGGCTTGTTGTCATCGAACAGGCATCCCGGCTTTCTGTTCGCACCAATTCGGATGGCACGCATTCTGTGCTGATTGGAAATAGCGAGACACCAATTCAACCGGTCTCAGGAAAACTGGCGGGGTTGCTTGAGACATCACAGCAAATGGTTCCTTCCGCACGCAAGTTGATGCAGGAATGGGCCAGCGTGTTTGTCAGTGGTGTGAACAGTGTTCAGGCGACGGGGTTGAGCGCAGCCGGCCCGACCTCGCTGATGAGCACCAATGTGGGGAACGTCGATTCAGCGGTTCCGCTGGCGAATTCGAACTCACTTCTTCCGATTGGAGAAGGAGAGTTGACGATCACGATGACGAATGTCGCGACTGGAGAACGTGAGACAAAGACAATTTCCATCTCACCGACGACCGATTCGCTACAGGATGTAATTGCTCAACTGGATGCGATCCCTCATCTTCGTGCGTCCCTCTCAGCAAATGGGCAACTCGTCATTGCTGCGGAACCGGGACACCTTTTTGATTTCGCTGGTCGTCCGAGCTCCCATGTTGACACCAGTTCAATCACCGGAACCGCGACTCCGTCTGTCGGCGGCGTCTATAACGGCAGTGCAAACGCAAACTGGACATTGACCGCTTCGTCCAATGGTCAGATCGGCGTGACCTCTGGACTTAAACTGATCGTTACAGACTCCTTGACTGGCCAGGTCTTCAAAGAGCTAAATGTTGGTGCCGGCTACCCAATCGGCCAGCCGCTTGGAATCGCGGACGGATTCTCCATCACCATGGGGAACGGTTCCCTGGTTGCCGGAGATTCCTTCGACGTGACCGGGATCAGTGATCCTGATTCTGCAGGATTTCTGGCAGCGTTTGGCATCGGCGGACTGTTTCAGACGACGGATTTGCGCACCTTGACGGTCAATCAGCAAGTCGCCAGCAACCCAAAACTCATTGCAACGGGCCGTACCGGGGAGCTGGGGGATGCCAGTCGAATGAATCAACTGGTTGCCCTGCGAGACGCGAGAATCCTTGCCAACGGGACGGAAACAATCGAGGGGCGGCTCGCGACTCTCACGAGCAATATCGGAGTCGACGTCAATCAGCAGACATCCGTCGTGGAACATTTGCAGGCGCAATATGAGCAGCTTCGCAATCGTCAGGACTCCGTTTCTGGTGTCGATCCTAACGAAGAATTGCTCGCCATGTTGCAATTTCAGCGGTCATTTCAGGCAAACGCCCGATTTCTCTCGTCTGTGAATTCGGCACTGGACGATCTTCTTGGGCTGTTACGGTGAACCGACTGCGTGGCGTTGTTTCTGACCGTAGCGGTATTCGAAAAATAAGTTGTTGCCAACGGAAGGTGCTTAAGAGGCGATGACATTTCGTGTCACTCCACATCGCAGTTACGAGATCGGGCAATCCAATGCTCAGGCTCGCTATGCGCAAGGAGCGAATTTCGGACAGCAGGTCTCCTCCGGAATTCGCGTTCACAAGCCCTCAGACGATCCCACGGCTCAGAAAACAATTCTGAATCAGAATTCGCTGATTTCTCGATTCGATGCACAATTGAGTGTGGTCTCTTCGACACGAACAACCCTTTCGGAGGCGAACAACCGCCTCCTGGATGCGCAGCAACTGCTGGTCGAGGCCAAAGGGATTGCGCTTCAGGCGCGGGATGCTGACGATGACGCAGTCAAATCTGCTTTCGTCACACAGCTCAACGGGATTCTCAGCCAACTGGAAGTGATTGCGAACTCGCAATCGAATGGGGAATACCTGTTTTCCGGAACCGATTTATCGACGCAGCCATTTAACGGAGTGACACAAGGGAATCCTGTTTATCAGGGAAGTTTTTCGTCGAGAGCCGTCAACATTGCAGGCGGTGCCACGATGACGGTGAACGACTCCGGGCAGAATGTCTTTCAGCCGACGACCCAAGGGAACCTCATTGTTCACGGGAACACAGGCGTTCGAAGCGGTGCCGGGGTCTCCACCGGCAGCCAGTGGACCACACTGACCTTACGGCACACACTCACAACCTATGCAGGTGCCTCCGGAGTTCAGGCGGGAACAGGTTCGGCCGCAGGAGACACCATTCTGGGAGCCGCCGGGACTCACACCCTGACGATCAACGACACCTCTGGAAATGGTTCTTCTGGCACTGTTTCACTGAATGGGGGGGAGTCGATCGCCTTCACATCCGCCGACACGAACCTGAAAGTGACGGGACCTGGCGGAGAAATTATTTACATCAATACGCAGTCCATCACTGCCGGGTTTTCGGGAACAATTGATCTGACGGCAGAAGGAATGTTGTCCATCGATGGCGGGCTGACGGAAGTGCCGATCGACTTTTCGTCCAATCAAGTTGCGACGAACGCAACATCACGGAACGTACAAAGTTTCGATACGAGTGGAGTCCGGAAGGTGGGCACCGTCGGGGTGGAACCTGCCGAGACCGCGGATGTCTTTCAGGCAGTGATTGGGTTACGGGATACGATCTTAAACAAGAATGGACTCTCCATTGGTGCGCTGAATGATTCCTTAGATCTTCGAATCCGGGATCTTGAAGCCGCCAGTAATCACATTCTCGGTGTGATCGGCGAACAGGCCGTCTCGCTGCATAGCCTGAATCTCACGGAGACGCGTCTGGAGGGATTGAAGCTGAATTCGAAGACAACTTTGGCGGATGCCGAAGGGACCGATTACTTCGAAGCGGTCTCCAGAATGCAGGAACAGCAGACGCTTCTGCAGTTCACACTTCAGTCACTCACGATGCTGAGCAGTGTTTCGCTCGTCGACTTTTTGAATTGATCATTAGAAATCGTTTACGAGACGTTGGTTCCAGGAGGCACCTGAAATTATGGGGATGCGAAACCATTCTGCACATCAGATTCCGGCTCCGCATCTACTGCTGAATGTCCCGCAGGAGACGCTCGATGGTGTGTTGAGGCTACTGGATGATGACGATGTTGACTTCGTGAAACTCGCACGATCCATAGAGGCACATGCGGCACTCGCAGCGATCATCATTCGGGAGGTCAATTCTGTCACCGTAGGGAATCACCAACCTATTGAATCGATTCGTCATGCAATCGCCTTGCTCGGACTCCGGCGCATCCGGGAATCTCTCGAGAGCGTCAATTACATCGGTGAACGTTCGCGAGCTGTTTAATTCACAGGATTCTGCAGTGTGACCCGACTGCTTTACACTTCGGCATCCAGAGCGGAGTGACGCTGTGTCAGCCGCTCTGCATCTTTGCCGCTGTACCTCCAGAACAGTCCGGGATGGATTAAGTACTCACAGATAGTCGACGTAATCAGTCCTCCCAGAATGACGGTCGCAACCGGATGCAGAATTTCCTTGCCTGGCTGCTGACCGCCGATGACGAGCGGGATCAAGCCAATCCCGGCAGTTAACGCGGTCATCAAGACGGGAGCGAGACGCTCAAGACTTCCGCGTAGAACCATTTCATAAGTGAAGGATTCTCCTTCTTCTCGCATTAAGTGCAGATAATGCGCGACCAGCAGGATTCCGTTTCGGGCGGCGATCCCCCCGAGGGAAATAAATCCGACAAGGCTGGCGACGGTTAGTGTTTGCCCTGTGAGCCACAATGCAATGACGCCGCCGACGAAAGCAATGGGCAAGGCGAACATAATCTGTAAGACCAGTCTTGTTGACGGGAAAAGCGTATACAAGACGAGGAAGACACCGAGAAATGAGACCATGCTGAGAATCGCAATGCGCCTGGTCGCTTCCTGCTGTGCTTCAAACTGCCCGCCGTATTCGATGAAGTACCCCTCCGGAAAAGTGACTTTCTCGTCGACTGCTTTCTGGATATCAGCAACGATGCTTCCTAAGTCTCGGTCTGTGGGATTACAGCGAATTGTAATTCGGCGTCGAACGTTCTCTCGATTGATCGTGTTAGGACCGCCAGCTTCATAAACCCTGGCAACGGCAGATAACGGAACTCGCTCACCTGTTGGAAGATCTAGTGAAAGGCGGTGAAGATTCGCGTAGTCAGTACGATGCTGATCATCAAGCCGAACGACCAGATCGAACGATCTCTGTCCTTCCATGATGGTCGAGACCGTTCTTCCGTTGAGGGCCGTTTCAACGAACTCGTTCACGGTCGCTGGAGTGATTCCATACTGAGCCAGTTTTTCCCGATCAATCTCGATCCGCATCTGTGGAATCAGCTGTTGCGGTTCAATGACAGGAGGAGCGAGCCCGTCAATCCCTGAGATGGCTGCTTTCACCTTCTGAGCCTGCTGACGAAGAATGTCGAGATCGTCACCGTAAATTTTGATCGCAATCTGGGCGGTCACGCCGGAGAGCATGTGACTGATCAGGTGAGCCAGTGGTTGTTCCGCTTCGTATTCAATTCCAGGAATCTCTTCCAGTTCGTCACGCAGTGTCGCGAGGGCATCGTGACGACTGACGCCGCTTTCAGGATTAAACGTGAGGATGTATTCGGTCACGTTCACCCCTTCTGCATGTTCATCCAACTCAGCACGCCCACTTCTGCGGATGAAACTGGTGACGAGACCTTCTGGGTGCTGATCGTCCTTCATGTGTCGTCGGAATGCTGCATCGACCATCGCCGCGACGCGGTTGGATTGTTCCAACGAACTCCCCGGCGGAAGGACAACATTGACTTGAGCTGCACCTTCATCGAAAGCAGGTAGGAAGTCTGACCCTAATCTGGTCAAAAGGATACCGCTCCCGATGACTGCTATGAGTACTCCTCCGAGTAACAATGAGTTTCCAACACGACTGCAACTCAGTTGGATGATCGGGGTTGCCAGCTTTTTCAAGCGAGATAGCAGCCAGCTATCGTGTTCAGCATGACGCAGCTTGTCGGATTTCAGAAGAAAGCTGGCCAGAACCGGAGTGACGGTCAGGGACACAAGGAGAGACGCAAGAATCGAAACGATGTAGGCGACTCCCAACGGAGTGAACAGGCGCCCTTCAATTCCTTCCAGTGCGAAGAGGGGAATGAAAACGAGAATGACCAGCATTGTCCCGAAGACAATTGAACTTCTCACTTCGAGGCTTGCTTCGTAGATCACACGAAGCGCCGGTCGTGGATCTGGCAGTTTCGCGTTTTGCTTAAGCCGCCGAAAGACGTTCTCGATGTCAACGATGGCATCGTCAACCAGTTCTCCCATTGCAACGGCCAGTCCCCCCAACGTCATCACGTTGATTGACATGCCTGTTGCGTAAAAGAAGAGACCAGTCAGGATGATTGAAAGGGGAATCGCTGTGAGCGTGATGAATGTCGTTCGAAGGTTCATGAGGAACAAGAACAGGATGATGACGACAAGTATCGCCCCATCTCTCAGTGCTTCGGCAACATTATGAATGCCGTACTCAATGAACGTTCTCTGTTGATACAGATTCGATTCAATGACAATGTCCGGATTCGTGTTTTTAAATGCGACTCGCATTTCGTTCAACGCGGCCTCGACCTTATCGGAAAGAAGTCGAGTATCAGCATTTGGCTGTTTGGCAATTGTTAACACAACAGCAGGGTGCCCATTCACCGACGAATCTCCCCGCTTTATCTGGGGGCCTTCCTTAACCGTAGCAATATCCTGAATAAGAACTGGTCGGGCACCGGGCTTAACAACCGTCATTCCAATTTCTCTCGCGGATTGGGCTCGTCCAATTCCGCGAACCAGATACTCCATCGAGGCTCGTTCAAGATAGCCACCTGTTGCATTCTGGTTGCTGTTTGAGAGTGCCTTTTCCACCTCCTGCAACGTGACTCCATATGCAATTAACAGGTCCGGGTTCACTTGGACCTGATACTGTTTACGTTCCCCGCCCATCACGATGACTTGTGCGACTCCAGGGATGGTGAGTAAGCGTTGTCGAACAACCCAATCCGCTGTCGTGCGGACATCCATTGGGCTGGTCTCACCATCATCGCTCCACATGCCCACCATCATGATCTGGCCCATGATGGAACTGATGGGAGTTAATTGTGGTTTTGCATTCGGAGGAAGTTGATTTGCAATGACCCCAAGTCGTTCAGTGACGATTTGTCGGGCGGTGTAAACGTTCGTGTTCCAGCCAAACTCGACATAGACAACGGATAGGCCAATGCCTGATGCACTGCGTACGGCCGCGACATCTGTTGCTCCGTTGAGTGATGTTTCCAGTGGGAAGGTCACCAGCGTTTCCACTTCCTCCGGAGAGAGACCTGGGACCTCCGTCATGATGGTGACACGAGGTCGGGTCAGGTTCGGGAAGATGTCGATGGGAA
>JBEBTF010000118.1:0-12309 GCA_040393865.1 Planctomicrobium piriforme
AGATACTCTGAGGAGCCAGTCTTCCGGATTGAACTTCCAGAATGCCAACGAGGCCCCCCTCAGAATTGACGGCGCAAACGGAATCTCCTTCTGCCGGGTCGATCTCATCGGGAATCGGCAGCCGCTGCCCCCAGACCATCTTCTGTGACTCCTCTCTTGTCGCACAATAGCAGTGCAAATGATCCAGCAGTGACAACGGTGACCGTAACGCACCGGCGATGTTCTCTGGAGTCAGACTCTCGATCGGAATACTGTCTTCAACAGAAAACGCACCGACACGGGTTCTCACCAGCGACGACATGACCGCTTCTGTCCCGAGCTTTCGAGCGAGGTCCCGTCCCAGCGAACGAATGTAGGTCCCTGTGCCGCACTCGACAGTCAGGCGAAACTCAGTCGCGGTGCATTCGGTCAATTGAAGCTGCTTAATGAAGACATCGCGCGGCTCCAGAACAATCGACTCTCCGGCCCGGGCGATTTCATAAGCGCGACGCCCTTGAACTTTGATCGCCGAATGAGCTGGAGGAATCTGCTGAATCTGCCCGGTGAACTCAGGAAGATGTTCGCGCAGAGCCTCCTCTGTGACAGGAACAGGAACAGGGACCGGTTCAACCACTCCGTCAACATCTTCGGTATCGCTTCGATACCCGATCTTGAAAACGGCCTCGTACGTTTTCAGATGATCATGAATCCACGGCACAAGTCGCGTGGCAGGCCCAACACACAGCACCAGAACTCCAGTCGCCAAGGGATCAAGTGTCCCGGCATGCCCCACTTTGATACGGCGTCCGACGAGCTGACTGACCCGATTGACGGCATCGCGTGACGATACGCCAGATGCTTTGTTGATGTTCAACAGACCAAACATACCGAATTGACTTCCAACGAATCTGAGAGGTGAAAAGCCGATGTCCGCGACCCCTATCTCCATCTAAAAAACTGAAGGAGAAGACGTTTCGCGGACACGACGTCACTGGCGATGGACTCGCCTGACTGAACTGGTTTCTGGAACAGCTTTCAAAATAAAGTAGCGTTTCTGCCCCTTGAGAGACTGCGTCCCTCACGAGACACCGCTACTTCGTGACAGTCAAAACTCCATTCATGACAGTCCAGTGCCCTGGGAAAGTACAGACATAAGGGTACTGCCCTGGTTCATCAGGCACCTTGAAAAAGATGGTCAAACTCTTGCCGGGATCGACAATGTCGACATAGGCAACGACATCATCTGTCGCAGGAATATACTGCTTAGCGTAGCCATCAGGATCACCCACGAGAAGATTGGAAAGTTTCCCGACGGTCTCGAGTTTCCCTGGCTTCAGAAGAGCCCAGTTGTGTGGAACAGTATCTGGATTTGACAGAGTAAACTGCAGGACTTCACCCGCTTTCGCCTTCAGATTCTGTGACGCGAACTGCAGGTTCCCGGAAGTCTTGAGAGTCAACTTGCGGGCTCCCTTAATGGCCGTACGCCAAGGATTCGGCACACGGTTCGACTCCAGTGCCAGATCGGCAATGATCGGGTGCTGACGAATCACCTTCTCGAACGGCTCATATCCTGCAAAATCAGTGAACGGCTGATCCAGCTTATGGACAGTCATGAACAAGTCCTGCGGATCTCCCTCGTCAACCTGCATGCGTACGTACAGCTGATTCACCGGTTGAATCTCTTGAATTTCAAGGAACAGGGACTTCCCGTCCTTCAACACATGTGCTGATTGAATCTCCAGAACATCGTGCCCCGGCGTTCCTGGATGCTCTGCAGAGAACTCCGGCGATCCATACGCACCGCTGTACCGGTAGTTCCAACACTGCGCGAAGTGATTGCGAACATTGGACGCCGTTTGCGGATCGATCGGTTCAGAGAAATCGATTCGAACGCCGTTCTGGTAAGTATGAAATCCAACTGGAAGCTGAACTTTGTCACCGGTGTAACGCACCCGTTCAAAGTTCCCGTCATCGACGGTGAATGCTCCCCACCCAGCCTGACCAGCAACATAAAGCTGCCCGTCTTTGGGACTGAACAGACCACGGTGAACACCGGAACGGAAGTCGCCAACCATCGGCACGACTCCCCCCTGTATCTGACCGGCAACTTCATCCCGCAGAATCATGTGATACCGGCTCGCGCCATACGAGAAGTGCAGCAACTGTCCTTCCAGTGGTCCCCACTTTTCGCTGCGAACAACAGTCTGCCCCCCACTGGAGTTATCTAACCCACGTGGCAGGTATGCAAACGGCAGTTCAGGTGGTTTTCCATCTTTTGGCCCGCCATACCCAAAGTAGGGAGCTGCGGCTTCAGTGGTCGCAAACGGCGGACGCACAGCACAAATCATTGACGCCGGGGTCCACTGCCCTTGCGAAACTGGAACCGTCACAGTGCCATCAGTCATGATTCCAACACCATCTGGATTACGGAATCCTGTGGCAATCACAGATACCGTTTTTCCGTCAGGTGAAATCTTCAACAACCCCTGCTTACTTGAAGAAGCGTAGAAGTTGCCTGCTGCATCACGTTCAAGCCCACAGATGAAGTCGTGTCCGTGAATCGATGTAACATACCCATTACAGAACGACTCATTGAATTCATACTCGCCGTCGCCGTTAAGGTCATGGAGCTTTGTAATCTGATCGCGTCCGAGCACAAAGACACCGTCTTTGTCCGCTACGATTCCCTGAGCCTGCTGCATTCCTGAGGCAACTTTTCTCCAGCGAACCTGTTTCGATGGAGCTTCAAAACCATCCGCGCGCCAGACATCTCCCTGCATGGTGCAAATCAGTGCAGCCCCATCTGGAAGAAATGCAACTCCTCCCAGAAACAACAAGTCATTCCAAGGGTTCTGGAACGGGAGTTGGATCGTATCAACTGCGTATGGCTTTCCTTTTCCATACTCAATCGGGCAGACGATCTCCTGATTCCACAATGGAGCCCCTCCCTGCAACACCGAGCGCAAAGGGTGTTGTTCAACAGGGGCAACAATTCGCTTAAAGACTCCGTTTTCAGCCACGGGAGCATCGAGATATTCGACGTTCCCGATTTTGTAAGCAAAGACAACCTGATTGCCATCGCGGTAGAAACCCTGATAGACAAACGGCTCGTCGATCTTTCGAGGTTCAGGGGTTGGCAACAATGTCCCGGCAGGAACGAGCCCATCCATGAAGCCGTGCCGAACAGGAGAGAACTTCAGGAACCCATTATTCCACAACGCTTCATACTGCAGAGTTTCAGGATTGAAGCAGACTCCCATGTCACCGTTTTCACCGAGGCGCACACAGATTCCTCGCGGAACAGTGAGATCACCTGAACGGAAAACCCCAGTCAGAACCGGAGTTCCTTTCGAATCGTTCCAGCGGGAATCATCCTCCTTTGCCTGACGGCGCATCTCAGAGTCTCCCCCGGGACCTTCCACCCCAGGGAACTCCATCAACAGCGCCGGAACCTTCTCCTGCTTTCTGAAATAGTCGGCTTGCTTCTCATAGAAATCATAGACACGAAGAGAGTTGGTTGGTGTCCGATGCAGAGGCCAGTTTTCAGGCTTCAATGGAGCCAATTCATATTCGAATTTTGCAGGCCCGTGAGCATGTGAGAGCCCCCGAGCCAATACTGGCGCCACAGACTCAGCGGCAATTCCGCCGTCTCTCCCCAGTTGGCTGAGAAATTTGATGAGATCCTGCTTTTCAACAGAATTCATCCCTGAGGTCAACCCGTCCGGCATGAGCGTGTCACCATGCACATGCACGTCAATATCGTCGACCGGAATCTTGGTAATCTGTAAGGTCGAGGGATCTCTCAGCTCGAGATGTGAGTCTGTCTGGCTCTGCAGATATCCCTGCAAAAGTTTGCCTTCGACAGTGACGACTCGGTGCGGGACGAACTCTTTGGCGACTTCCCGCTTCGGCCAGAGCAACGATTCCACGATCTGTTCTGGCTTGCGCTGTTTCCCGATCGTCGACAAATCCGGGCCAATCTGCCCCCCATGCTCTCCCACCTTATGACAGGCAATGCACCCGAACTTGGCGGAAGCAAAAACAGATGCTCCCCGTTTCCCGTTCCCTTGCTCACCAGCTTTCACCAGATCGGCAACCAATGCAGGCGAATAGTCTGGAGCTGCCGCACCCGAAGCAACCGGAACAGCAGAAACATCAGCAATGGCTGAGTTCGAAACCGACAACACGGTGCTCGCAGCTGCCAGCCCCAAGGCGAACCATTTACTCAGGTTCCCAACCGGTTCTTGCGAAAGATTGATCGTGATATCTTTCCGATACGGTAAAAAGCTCAGTCGAAATTGCATCAGTCGTGCCATTCAGGGAAGGACAAGTGGCGGGACGGACAACTCGGCGAGAGAGCCGATGAAAAAAGTATAATGAAAACAGGGCCGACGACACAGTCGCAGGCCCTGTTTCAAATTCACTTCAATTGTTTGCGAGGATCTCGCACGCCAGAAAGCCGAGGAGCCGGTCGTTTAACCGTGTCCACCGCCCCCTTCTTTTGATTCTTCCTGAGCACACAGTGTTGCCTTCAGGTACTCACGATTCATTCGGGCGATATGGGTAACTTTCACACCTGCTGGACAGGCAGCTTCGCACTCATAGATGTTCGTGCAAGCGCCAAACTTTTCCTTGTCCATTTGAGCCACCATGTTCAAGACGCGCTGATGGCGTTCTGGAGACCCTTGTGGCAACTGGGCGAGGTGAGAAACCTTCGCCGAAGTAAAGAGCATCGCCGATGCATTGCTACAGGCAGCAACGCATGCGCCACACCCGATACAGACGGCAGCATCCAGAGCACTTTCCTGATCCTGACGAGGAATCGGAACGCTGTTTCCGTCTGGAGCCTGGCCGGCTTTCATCGAAACGAAACCGCCAGCCTGAATAATGCGATCAAACGCAGTGCGGTCGACAACGAGGTCTTTCACAACAGGAAACGCGTTCGCACGCCATGGTTCGATGAAGATAGTATCGCCATCTTCGAACCGTCGCATGTGCAGCTGACAGGTCGTGGTTTCACGATCTGGCCCATGAGCCTGACCGTTGATCATCACACCGCAGGACCCGCAGATCCCTTCACGGCAGTCATGATCGAAGGCAACTGGCTCCTGGCCATCTGCGATCAGCTTTTCATTCAGGATATCCAGCATCTCCAGAAACGACATATCCGGAGAGATGTCCTGAAGACTGTACTCGCGGAAGCTTCCCGATGCTTTGGGACTTGCCTGACGCCAGACCTTCAGTGTCAGACTGAGTTTATTCTTGCCTGGGCTGATCATGAGAATCGGTCGTTCTGTGAAAGTGCTCTGATCCGGAAAGTTACAAACACCAAAGCGGAGGGAAGCCGCTATTTGTAGCTTCGGGTCGTCATATGAATCGTTTCGAAGGCCAGTTGTTCCTTATGGCGAACTTCTGCCGACACATCGTTTCCTGCATGTTCCCATGCAGCAACGTGGGCAAATCGTTCGTCGTCACGTTTGGCTTCACCATCTTCGGTGCGATGTTCTTCACGGAAGTGACCACCGCACGATTCTTCTCGCTCCAACGCATCGCGACACATTAACTCCCCGAACTCAAGGAAGTCTGCAACGCGCCCGGCCTGTTCAACCTGCTGATTGAAATCGCTGCCTGATCCGGGAACATGCACATTCTCCCAGAACTCGCGGCGAAGTTCGCCAATGCTCTGGATTGCCTGCTTCAAGCTGGCTTCGGTTCGAGCCATTCCGCAGTTGTTCCACATGATCTCGCCGAGAGCACGATGGTAACTGGTAACGGTCCGCTTTCCGTTGATGCTCAGCAACTTCTTTACGCGACCTTCAGCTTCAGCCTTCACTTCCTGGAAGCGAGGATGTGCTGTGGTCACAGCTGGCAACGGACGAGACGCAAGGTGATGTCCGACGGTATATGGAACCACAAAGTAACCGTCAGCGAGACCCTGCATGAGTGCAGATGCCCCGAGGCGGTTTGCACCGTGGTCCGAGAAGTTCGCTTCTCCAAGGACATACAGCCCCGGAACAGTACTTTCGAGATGATAATCGACCCACAATCCGCCCATCGTATAGTGAACGGCTGGGTAGATTCTCATCGGAACCTTGTACGGGTTCTCGTCGGTGATCTTCTCGTACATATGGAACAGGTTGCCGTACTTGCTGCGAATGACGTCTTCGCCCTGCTCCTTAATTGCACGTTGGAAGTCCAGATAAACGGCCTTCCCTGTTTCGCCGAGGCCATAGCCGGCATCGCACCGTTCTTTAGCAGCACGGCTGGCGACGTCGCGAGGCACCATGTTTCCATAGGCTGGATAACGGCGCTCGAGGTAATAATCGCGATCTTCGTCCGGAATACTCTCTGGTGATCGTGTGTCATTCTGCTTCTTTGGAACCCAGACACGACCGTCGTTACGCAAGCTCTCGCTCATCAGCGTCAGCTTCGACTGGTAATCCCCTTTCACCGGGATACATGTCGGGTGAATCTGTGTGAAGCAAGGATTCGCAAAGAACGCGCCCCGCTTGTGACAGCGCCAAGCAGCGGTGACGTTGCACCCCTTGGCATTTGTCGACAGGTAGAACACGTTTCCGTATCCACCAGTACAGAGCAGGACAGCGTGAGCTGAGTGAGACTCAAACTCACCTGTCACGAGATTGCGAGTGATAATCCCGCGGGCAACGCCATCAATGGTAACGAGATCGAGCATTTCGCGGCGAGGGAACATTGTCACCTTGCCGAGCGAAACCTGTCGCATCAGAGAGCTGTACGCCCCCAACAGCAACTGCTGTCCGGTTTGCCCACGACAATAAAACGTTCGGGAAACCTGAGCCCCACCGAAAGTTCGGTTCGCCAGCGTTCCACCATACTCACGAGCAAACGGAACCCCTTGAGCCACGCACTGGTCGATAATGTTTGAACTGACCTGAGCGAGCCGGTAGACGTTCGCCTCACGAGCACGGAAGTCGCCTCCCTTAATCGTGTCATAGAACAGACGATAAACAGAGTCACCGTCGTTCGGGTAATTCTTCGCAGCATTAATCCCCCCCTGAGCCGCGATACTGTGAGCGCGACGAGGAGAATCCTGGAAGCAGAACGACTTCACGTTATAGCCGAGCTCGGCAAGTGAAGCGGCAGCCGAGGCACCGGCCAGACCGGTCCCGACGACAATGATGTCGTATTTGCGTTTGTTATTCGGGGCAATGAGCTTCAACTCATTTTTGCAATTGTCCCACTTCTGGGCGAGAGGCCCATCCGGAGTTCGCGATTGCAATCGATATTCGCCAGCGTCACTCATCGAAGCCGTCCTGAATCTCTGTGCTGCGTGTCGTCACGACCATCACATCATTGCAAAAAGCAATTCCAAATGTGATCTACAGGGGTTAGTTCTTACTCGCTGCAGGAGTCTCTGTTGTTTCCGTTTTCTCAGCTTCAACTGCAGCAGCCGGGGCAACTTTTCCCCAATTGGCAATCTTGGCAACAATCGGAAAACTGCCGAATCCAATCGCCACAACAAACCCGAACAGAATCGAAAGCTTTCGGATCGTTGGTGTGTACTTGGAATGATTCAACCCCAGGGATTGAAATGAGCTCTGGAAACCGTGGGAGACGTGAATCCCCAGCACAATTGCTCCTGCGAGATAAATCACAGCACGAACACTGTCGGAAACAACCAACTGTGCTTTCTGAGCTCGCGAGAGACCTTCCATCGCTGGCCCCCAACCAAACTCTCCCTTGAAATCACTCAAGTGAACAGAAAGGTACATCAGGACAATCAGCCCGGTAATGAACATCGTCTTATCCGGCGTCGGCATCGCAGGATTCAATGTTCGATCAGCCCGCTTCGACTGAACCATCGCATATCGCTGATCGCGAGCCGCACGATTCCCGAAGTGAAGCCAGATCCCGTAGGAAATGTGAAACGCAAATGCTGTGTAGAGCGCAATTTCCGCAACCAGCAGAAACTCTTTGTTGCCGTGGAGCTTTTCAGCGTATTCGTTATACGCTCCATCCCCAACATACAAAAGCAGATTCCCTGCGAGATGCACAACGAGAAACAGGCATAGAAATAGCCCAGAAAGCCCCATCAGGTATTTCTTACCAAGAGAGGCAGTGGCAAAGGCTTTGAGCCAGCTCAATTTCGGCTCCTTCACGAATGGTCAGCGCTGTGGGTGCCTGAAGACGGCCTACCGCTTCCCGGCTAGGAAACTCACTCTGAGACGTCCGATGATTGTAGAGAAGACGCAGAGAGCTGCAATTCTTGATCGGCTCGTATTTGCCATGCAACCACAGGTTTAGAGATTTTCCTCAAAGCTGTTCTCAGATTTCGGAAGTTCGTTTCTCTCGCGCAATCCCAGCTCTCAATGGAGGCCCACTCTGCGCCAACCATCGCAACAAACAGATGGATTCCTGCAGTCCCCCATTGCAATTCACCCCAACCCCAGACCGCCTCTTCACCCAATAAACATCGCCCCGAGTCGCCCATCCACCGCACGCCCGCCCCCATTCTCCCGAAAACGGATAAACAGCACTTTGCGAGACAACAACAGCACAATTCCCATCAGCAAGACTGCAATCCCCAAATCCAAGAACAGCGTTGGCAAAGCTGTAACTCACCAGAACTGCAGAAACGACACAACTGCAATGCAAGTGTTTCACGCCTGAGCCATTCTCGTCTCAACGCGATGCAGAAAGCAGCGTGACACAGAAAGATGGAGGACAAGAAAACGCTGGGGCCGACTGATTCAAGCGTGTGCAGCGCCGCCCCACGATGGGCCAAACAAGAGACATCAACCTCCACCAATACGTAGGGAGCCTCGCCCAACAGAGGGGATCGACAAAAGGTCGGCACGTGAAAAGAAAAAATGCCCTCGGGAAACAGGAGCGATCCAGTCGCTGGCGGGCTCGTGGGTGAGAAGTATGCGTGCAGAAAGGGTCAGGCTGCAAACAAGTGCCAGTAACAATCACTCCCGGACCCGAAGGCATCGGTTGGGGTATTGAAATCTTTTGCATTATCCGTGCCAGATCTCAAATATTCCCGACCGAATTGAAAAGAGTGACGTAAATTACTACTGAGTAGTCACTTGTACTTCCAAAATCGAAACTTGAGTTTTGTTCGAAATGGTTGTACTATCGATTTCGGCGCACATTTCGGCGCCGAATTTGATCGAATTGGGCGCTGAAAGACGATTTCGATGAAGATTCAACGCTGGGGAATTTCGGCGCTCGCTCTGATTTCAGTGCTCTATTCCCTCGTTGTTCTTTGGTACGTTCCGACCCAACCCACAATCCCACTGGGCTGCCTCCTCACAAATTCCAACAATGTCGTTGGCAGCGGTGTTGAGATCCGGGATGTCAGTCAGCTTCGCTCACTTGAGCGTAAGAACCTGAAGATCCTGGGAACCACTCCGGAAGTCGGCGATATGATTATCGCCGCAGCGGGTCGCCCCATTCACTCATTCGGCGATTGGGCTCGGCTGCATCGGGATTTGCGGAACTGGACTACCGATTCTGCCGCAAGAATCTCAATGGGAAAAGACCCTACGGAGGATAGCGCTCTTTCGAACCTGGGGGTTTTTGAGTACCTGGATAAGTCTCGAATTGCCGTCATCTGGTTCCTGCGTCCCGGGAATCCTCAACCGATGCAAGCCTGCCTGCCTCTGGTGGCGCAGCCAACCTTCAGCGTTTCGATCACCCTGCTCTGGTTTGTTCTTGAGCTGTGCATTTTGATTGTCGGCGGGATGGCTTACTGGAACCGGCCATTTGATTTGCCGCTCCGTCAGTTTTGCGTTCTGTCCGCTGTGACTCTGGCTGCGTTTGTGGGGGGAAGTCATTGGTGGTTGATTGCCGGCAGCCCGCTGCTGACACTGGGGTTCGCAATCGCAGGCCCTCTACTGCCAGCATTCATGCTCCATTTCTTTCTCGTTTACCCATTCCCTGCTCAACGCTTTTCAGCAAACCGAGCCTGGAGCCTGCTCCCGATTTACATCCTCCCGGGCATCGCAGCGATTGCACTGTCTGCCATGATCATCGCAGCAGCGTTCCTGACTGGTGATCACGGAGAAGGACCGTTTTCACAAACCATCGACCGTTTAACAGGTCATGCCGCAGCAGAAATCTACCCCAAAATGCGCGTGATTGTTTATGGCGTGCTGGTGGTCGCAGCCACCTACTTCGTGTTGTCATTTTTCGCACTGCGTCGCAGTCTGCAGGTCGCCAGAAATCCATTTGAGAAAAGCCAGGCGCGGTCACTCCTCTGGGCGGCGGTCGTTGCGTCCGTTCTCATTAGTTACACAATGTATCTGGCAGTGGCGGATCAGGTGGGGCTCGCACTCGGCACGGCACGTCTCCCAATATTTGGAGCGAGCCTAGCATTCATGCTTGCCTATGCAATTGGAATCGCCCGTTACAAGCTATTGCTGATTGACCAGATTGTTTCACAGGGAGCCTGGTACTATGTCGCCAGCGCCGGACTGACATTGATCTTCTCCGCGTTGATCGCCGTGGGTGCGATGAATCAGGAACTCTCGATCTTCGGCCAGTCAGTGCCCATCGTGCTGGTGCTGATGACCGCCGTCTTCGTTTTGAGTTGGGGGAGGGATTCGCTGCAGCGTCTTCTTGACCGGAGGTTCTTCAGCGAAAAGTATCAGCTCGACAAAGCACTCAATCGCATGAACAGCGTCGTTGCAAGTGCTCTGGAACCGGAAGCAGTTTCCGACGCCTTGCTCAACTCCTGCCGGGATGTTCTCCATGTCGAACAGGCGTCCCTCTATGTTCGACGAGGCGTTGGGCATGAGTTTCGAATGTTTACAGCAATCGGGACTGCTGACCTTCCTCTTCAGATCAACGTTGAACCTGCAGTTCTCGACACTCTCGCCGAAGAACTCGTTGTGCAACGGGCTTTACATAGCGTCACTCCCACCCAGAAGCTGATCCGCCATCTCCGCGCTGAAGTTGTCTACGCTCTGGATATTCAAGGCGAGATCAAGGGGCTCGTGGTATTAGGTGCCAAACCAAACAATCAGCACTTCTCTGCAGAAGACCTCGCGTTCGTCGGAGCAATGGCCAGAATCTCCGGCGTCGCGTTGTACTGCGCAACTGTTCAACAGGATGTCACCAGACTGAATCACGACCTTCAACAGAAGATGGAGAAGATTGAGGATCAGCAGCGCCAATTGACCGTGTTACAGAATGAAGTCGCAACGCTCACGAAGCTCCCTTCCCCATCGGTCGTCGAAACCGAATTCCGGCGAGACATCATCAAAGGAAACTCTCCCGCGATTCAGGCAGTTCTGGAAACGGTTCGGAAAGTTGCAGCCAGCGATTCTTCGGTACTGATTCTTGGCGAAAGCGGCACCGGGAAAGAACTGCTCGCTCGCACGATTCACGATAACAGTCCACGCCGCACTGGCCCAATGGTCAGCGTTCACTGTGCAGCCTTGGCCCCGATGCTCCTCGAAAGTGAGCTGTTCGGGCACGTCAAAGGGGCGTTTACAGATGCCCGAAGCGACAAGCCTGGCCGGTTCCAGCTGGCTGATGGCGGAACCCTCTTTCTGGACGAAATCGGCGAGATCTCTCAAGAGGTTCAAGTCAAGCTTTTGCGTGTGCTGCAGGAACGAGTGATCGAGCCTGTCGGAAGCAGCGAAAAAGTTCCGGTTGATGTTCGTATCGTTGCTGCAACACATCGCAATCTGGAGCAGCTGATCGCCAGAGGCGAGTTTCGGGAAGACTTGTACTATCGCCTGAACGTGATCAGCATCGGATTGCCGCCCCTTCGCGAACGTCAGGAAGACCTCTATGAACTGGCGATCTACTTCCTGCGACGTTCAGCCTCCAAGAACAACAAGAACGTCATGCACATCGATGACGAAGCGATGAAGTGTCTGCATGACTACCACTGGCCAGGGAACATTCGTGAGTTAGACAACGTCATTGAACGAGCCGTGGTTCTGGCAGAGAGTTCAACGATTCAGGTGCATGATTTGCCCGCCGGTGTCCAACAGGCCGTTGCATGGTCTCAGCCGCAAAATGCGGGATTGCAGGAACACACATTCAAGTCTCGTCCAGTTCCGGTTGGAGTGACAGGTTCCAGCCGTCGTGAAAAAGGACAACGTGGTACACGCCAGAGTCTCGAACAGGAACGTCGTGCACTGATGGATGCCCTGGCAAAATGCGACGGCAACAAAGCCGAAGCGGCCCGCCTGATGGGAATCCCCAGAAGCACCTTCTTCAGTAAGCTAAAGAAACACGACATTAACTAAACCGGTTCGGTCTGTGATGTCGCCACGCATCAGCGTTTCCGACAGGGCAGAACCGTCCTCGTAAAAAGAAATCACGCTGCAGAAG
>JBEBTF010000119.1:0-12309 GCA_040393865.1 Planctomicrobium piriforme
CTTCCTGCATATTCGACTGCAATGGTCAAGCTTTGTGAGTTATCGCTGACACCGTCTGCCAGTCTTGAAGGATGCAGAATGGAGAATCGAACTCCATTTTCTGATCGGGGCGAGTGCAGTTGGTCCGCAGTCTGAAGCAACTGGATATCTGTGCCTGACTGTTCGGCAAGGTTCCAAAGTTCTTTAACTCCCGGCTGTTTTGATTGCGTTGTATGTTGAGTGGTGAAGAACTGCAGGATCGGGAAACGATGGAAGAGTTCAAACATCCCACTGAAGTGGTCGTGATCGGCGTGTGACAGGATCATTGCATCAATCACACGTTTCCCGCGGCTGCGCACATAACGCTCAACCGTTCTTGACGCCCTCCGGCCATCACCCAATGTGCCAGCGTCGTAAACAATCGTCTCGCCAGTTGGAAGTTCAAGGACACATGCGAGTCCGTGGCCGACTGAGAGCACGGTACATCGCAGCGTTGTTGCTTGAGTTGAGAAGAAGGGGAGGGATGAGATCCACGGCAGGGCAAGACCAATGATGATCCATGTTGTCCAGAGGTGGATTTCCCAGCTTTTTCGGACTGGAATTCGAAGCCAGATAACGGCGGCAATGACATAGAAACCAATCACCCACCAGTTTGGAATCGAGGAAACGAAGAAGTGTCCAAGAGGCACATTCTGTCCCCAGGCTACCGCTGATTGCATCACGTTCAATCCCCACCCAAAGGGGATTCCAATGACGGCTCCTGCCCAGCTGGAAATCATTGAAACGCAGAGAAAAACATAGCCCATCCCGAGAACAACAGAGGCAAGCGGAACGAGCAACAGATCCATTAACAGGCCAACTGGCGTCACCAGATGGAATGTGTAAATGACCAGTGGCAATGTCACAATCCAGATGGCGCCGGTGACAAAATACATCTGTGCGAGCCCAAGGAAAATGGACTCTCTGAATTGCGCGAGTCGCGTTTGCGGTTCGACGTAACTGAGACGCCCCTTCCAATACGCAGCAAGTGGCAATTGAGACGCCTGCAGAATGGCAATCACCGCGAGGAATGAAAGTTGAGCACCGATATCGAAGAGGTCAGGAGGATGCCAGACAATGAGAATGGCCGCGCAGACTGCAAGAGTGTTCATTCCCTGACTTGGCCGCCCAAAGAGGCTGGCAACCAGCCCGAAGATGGCCAGCAGCCCAGCACGAGTCACGCTCGGTTGATGGTCCGTGATCCACATGAACAGAATTGAAGTCCCGATCATTGCGAAGGCGAGGTGTCGGTTGCTGAGGTTGAGAATTCGCCCGAGTCCCAGCACGATCGCTAGAAGGATTGCCACATTGATGCCGGACACCGCCAGCAGATGCATCATCCCGGTTTCGGCGAACTGGTTTTTCAGCTCGTCCGAGAGTTGGGTCCGATCACCCAGCAGTAACGAAGTTGCGAGTGCCTGAGATTTCGGGGGAAGAATCGAAGCCAGGTTTTTCTGGCATTGATTGCGGATCGTTGTTCGCAATCTGGCCAGCCACGTCGCCAATGTGTTTTCCCGACCAATCACCTCGATATTGGCGGTGTGCTTCACTCGCAGTCGGCACCCTGCTCCTTGGGACCGGAGCGAATCTGCATAGTGGAACTCACCGGGATTCATTGGAGGAGCTGGCTGTGACAGTTGCCCAAGAACGCTGATTCGGTCGCCGACCTGAATTGTTTCAAGCCGCCCCGCCACATCGATCCGTAGTAATCCAGTGGCAACTCGCCAGTCATTTCCATGTTGAATCTGCTCGCAGCGCAGAATTCCAGTTGAACGATCAACACTGAGCCAGGGGGGAATGTGGGGACCTGTTGGGCGGTCAAAGATCTCCAGCGGTTTTGTGACCACTCCGACAATTCTGACGACTTGAGGGTCGACTGTCGCCAGATGCACCACATCGTTGGGGGAATCTGATTGCCAGGTCAGGTAGTGCCTTGTTCCGCCGAGTGCGAAGAGTGTGAGCAACAGCCATGCTGAAACAGCTGTTGGCCGGAACCGCCAACTCCAAGCGGCGAGCGCGTATCCGATGGCAGAGGTGACTAGCCAGATTGCCAGCGGAATTGAGAAATAACGATCACACGCAATTCCACAGGCAAAGCTGAAGACCACGACCTGAGCCGGTGACTTCCGGAAGCCTCGGATTTGCCTGGATGGAGATTGTTGACTCTGCATTGCATTCTGCCCGTGATGCAATGTTCGGCGTAAGGAGATTGATTCTGAATCGATTCCACAGCCTGTTTGGTTCAGCCTGTGGGGCCCGTTCAGCAGTCTCCCGGAGAGGACGAAAACCAATGCAGCGTCAGAAACGCGACATTGCTGTCAGGAATCGTACGAATTCAAATTTACTCGTTTACCGGAGGAGGAGAACCGGCCTCAGGTGTGGTCGTCTTTTCGCTGGAATCCGGTTTTGGATTCTCAACAGGTTTCTGAGAGTTGTCCGGTTTTGAGGCGGCGGGTGCTTCTTCTTTCTCTTTGCTTTTCTCTTTCTCTTCTGACTGGGATTTCTCCGCTGGAGTTGGTGACTTCAATTTTGAGAGTTCGTTGAACTTGGTAATCCAGTCTGGCTCCGACAGATTCGTCCCCGGGAATTGATATTCCGACCCGGTGAGGGCATTCAGATACATTGCCACAATTGGACGTTGTGAAAACTGCGGATGTCTCGCTGCAATTTTCTGTAAACGCTGTTTTGCTGCATCGAGCTTGCCCATCTCCAGTTCAACTCTCGCCGCAGAGAGTTGAGTCATTGCCCACTGCTCCGCAACGTCAATCGTTGCCGCGACTGCCAGTCGAGATTGAAACGCAGGCCAGAATTCCAGTTGGAGGGGAAGTTGGAATCCGAGGAAGGGAAGCTGCAACATTCCCCGAAGGCCTGAGACCCAGTCGTCGTTTTCGTCAGTATCACAGAGCTTCACGAATCCATCGAGATTCATGGCCGAGAGATACACCAGTTTCGTAACCGCTTCCCATTGTTTTCTAAATATCGGGCTGGCGTTTGCCCCTTGGGGACCATTCAGGCGGGCACCGACTCCCTCGACTTGCTCCAGTGCGTTCTCAATGCGTCCGTTTTGGAGCAGTAATGTTGCATAGAATAACTGCATTTCTGGATCGGAAATCACCTTCGTCATGTCGGCTTCCAACGCACTCAAGGCAAGTTGTGGGCAGTTCCCTCCCAGTGCCACGACAGCCAGATCCATTGGCGCAGCCCCTTTGCTCTTCGCCTCATCGAATTGCTTTTTGACTGCGTCGACTGCGTCGCTCAGTTGCTTTCTGGTCCGGTCAAATTCCAGTTTGCGTTCTGCTGTAATTTTGATTTCAGGGTACGCACTCATCGCAACGTCGTATCTATCGAGTACATCAAGAGCGATGTCGAGTGAACGACTGTTGAGAAGATGTTGGAAGAGAGTCAACAAATCCGACGGGTCTTCATCACTGGCGACGACAGTTGAAAACGCACTCGTGAGAATTTGCGATCGGATTGTTTCTGAAGGAATCTGTTGTCCTGACGCAAGTGCTTCCGCCTGATGCATCAGTCCTAAAGCCGTCCCCAGCGTGCGGTATGCCAACGGATGGTTGGGGTTTTCGCTCAATGCGGTTCGGCAGTGCTGAATTGCAAGCAGTGCGAGGCCACTGGCCTCAACAGGTGTGAACCCGGCTCTGTTGATGACGAGGCTTGTGTAATGGCTGGCAAGTTCTGCAGCAGGAGGAACGACATCCAGTTTCTGGATCAGCCATTTGTCATACTGCGAAACAGGCAATGGCCAGACTGCGGTGATCTCTACCGGCTCTGGAGGAGTCGCAGGTTGAAAAGCAATTTTGGCGAAATCATTCAACTGATACTTTTCGAGATGGGCTTTCAACTCTGGTGAGTCAATGTCTTTTCGGGTGAAGTTACCAGCCGCACTTCCAAGTCCGGTTAATGCCCAGTTTTCGTTAGCATATAATTGGAAGAATGGACCATAAGCGGGCTTAGGGCTCCAAAGGCGGATCAACACATCGTTCACGTTGAAGCGGTCAAGTGTTGCTTTCCAGGTTGATCCGTCGTTCACATTTCCTGATCGCTCACGACTTGGGAACAGTTCTGCCCGAGTCTTCTGGTAAACAGACAGCAAGTTCTCTTTGCCAGAGAAATAGAGCGAGAGTCGACTGTCAACAAATGGTTTCTTCCCTGCCCAAATCAGAAGGTCTCCTTGATTCGGAGTCGTCGGAAAGATGCGGTCTGAGGAAACATTTGGAAGGACCTCGTTCTCCAGACTTTCAATTCTGTTCTTCCATCGTGGGTCCAGTCCCAGTCCAATCCGGCGAGACTGTGGCCCCATCAATGCTCCATTCAGCGACAGGTATGCGAGCACGAAGATCGTCAACACTTGCAGGGCCCGCCCGGCACGAGATGAAAGAACGTTCCATGATGTAATGGAGTAGTTATTTCCAAAACGGTTGTAGAACCATTCCTGCCCGTTCACGGTTGCAACAATAGCGTTGATGATTGCGGCATAGGGAATTGTCTCGGAATAGAAGAACCCGAGAGCATTGAATCCGAGCCATACCAATGTCAGGCCGAGATGTTGTCTTTTGTGATTCAACAGAATTGTGAGGAAGGAAAAGACGACAAGTGCCAGAGCTGTGAATGAAAAGATGTCGATTGAACTCCAGAAGGCTGGCATCCCATAGGTCGAAAATCTCGCGAAGTGTTCGCTGAGCCCCTGATAGGCAAGAGCTTCTGCCTCTTCTCGATAGGCTGTGAGAAACTGTGTCACAGGACGCAGCGGCCATGGAGAGACAATCGCACCTGCCACAATCGCTCCACAAATCCACTTCAATCGAGCAAGGCCAGTAACACTGCGACCCGTTGGCGTGCAGAGTAGTCCAACGGCATACAGAGAGAGGGCCAGCAGCCCTAACCAACTGCGGGAATCAAGATTGGCCCAAAGAACCATCAGGACCACAAGAGTCCATGGGTGCTGGAGTGTTTCGGATCGGGATGTTAACCAGAGCCACCATAGAAGCAGTGTCAGTCCAAGAATTGTGAGAGTCGTTGATCCCGGCTGAAAGACCGGGATGAGAGCCACGAGTGCCAGTAGAGAGCAAATCGACCCCCACCAGGATGTGACGCCGGGCACCGAGATTTTGGACAGGCACCACCAACTGAAACCAACTGTTGCGGCGCAGAGAATTGAAAGACCGGTGAAGCCCAAAATCGATGAAGTCGCGGCCAGAACCAAATCTGACAGCCAGTTCAAATTGACCCAGGCATGCCCCTCAGCCGTCGATGAGAAGACATCAACGCGGGGAGGCAGGATTCCATGTGACAGCATGTATTCGCCAGAGCGAATAGAAACGAGCAGGCGAGTTTCTGTGATCAGGACTGATCCGAGCAGGATCGCAAGCAGAATGACAGCCCAGCGAAGCATGAAGTCGCCGCGGATACATTCGTCTTCCAGCAACTCAGGCGTCAGTTCTTCGTACTCAGGTAACTCATCATCTGCCCCGCTTTGGTCAGGGGACGCGACATTGAGCGGCTCTGTGTCGCTGAGCTTTTTTGAGGCCATCTCAGGTGAATCAGAAGAGGACTTTGAAGGGTCGTTCGACACTGGAATTCACCTTGATTGCGACTGAGGAATCTCAAGCTGGAATATGGGATATTGTGTTCATTCCCTGACGGAGATGCACGCCCGGATTCTCCTGCTTTTTCGGGAATTTGTTCGATCCCATGGAATGGCAGGAACATTCCGCTACATCTGAAGCAAACGAGGGCTGAGCCTGGCTTCCGTTTCGTAACGGACATTCACTCTTACCCGGAAATAAAAAATGGCAGCGGCTCATCAAGAGCGGACGCTGCCATTCAATTCTGAGATAAAGGCCGATGCGATATTGCAGGATCTAAAGTCTGCAGGTCTGAAACGGCATTATTTCTGACGGGCGGAGAAATCGGTTAGCTTCATCATCACTGACTCAGGCTTTTTGGCGGTGAGTGACCCGTTTTTATGGGTTTCAGCGACAACAGCTTTCCATGCTGGATCTGCTCCAAAGGCCTTGAATGAATTGATTCCGGCTTCTTTAGAATCATGCTCCAGAACGTAAATGAGTCTGTTCGAAGCTTCTGGCTCGGAAACCGGAGTCCAGTATCCGATGTTTTTCATGCCGTGCTTCTCGAACAGCTTGCACGTGTGATCGCGGAAGCGGGCGTTAAGTTCATCCAGCTTACCTTCGCTCGCGGTGTAGATCCGGAGTTCGTAAGTCTTCCCATCTCTGAGAGGCTGTATGTCTGGGGAATAGTCGGTCTTCACCATAATGGTGGACTCAACCGGCAGTGCCAGGATTTTACCGTGCTTTTCTTCGCTTGCTGTCCGGACGGCTTTCCATTCCGGGTCGTTCCGGAACGCCTGAAAGGAGACCGCTGCGGCCTCTCGACTGGAGTGTTCAAGCAGGTAGATGAGCTTTGTTTCCGCTCCGGGAGCATCGGTCGGAACCCAATAAGCCACGTTTTTCATTCCGTGCTTCTCGAACAATTTGCACGTATGGTCGCGAAATCGTTCGAGCAGTGCAGGCAGCTTGCCCGGCTCGCAGGTATAAATTCGCAGCTCGTAGACGGGTTCAGTAGTTTCGGCAGCCATCGCGGATGACACCAATAATCCCAGAACGCCACACAAAAGAAGGCGCGCAGCACGAAAGAGAGTCAGCAAGGCAACACTCCCGCTGAAGCTAATCGATACAGGCAGACAGACCACCTGAATTGAATGATCAAAATTTAGGTCGCGACACGAAAAAATACTTGCGACTGATGTGAGCTTCAGGTTTCCCTAAAGCCCGACAATTGACAGGCAAGCACTTTGTTGCGACTCCGTCAGATCAACTCAAGCAGGTCAAATTTTGACCTGCATTTACAACATCGCGACTGAAGACACCCGTCCAGAATCGCCATGATCAGGCGATTCTGGGGGATTTCAGGTCGATCTGCATCAATCATCTGGCATTGAATACCAGACGATTGAACGCCAGAAAGTCGACTATTCGAAGGTTGCAAATGGGCTGACGCGGTGCAGTTTTTCCACCAGAGCGGCCTTGTCGGCATCGTTCTTGGCAGCGGCAAAGCGAGCACGCAGTTTCTTCACTTTTACTTTGCGGCTACGGCGGCGAGCAATTTCTCGACTTCGTTCGATGCGTCCCATCTGGTCTGCCATCAATTACAAAATGTTCAAAATAGCCGTTCTTCACAATCCAGAACGGCGGAACCACATAACTTATCGCTCGACACGTCTCCGGTCAACGGACCTTGATTCCTCCTGCCCGACGTTGTCTCTAGATTTGTTTGCATTACACCCATTTGGGATTGTCGATGTGAAGGGTGTGGTGTCTGTAGCGAAGGGGCATCGATTCTGGGATGCTAAGTCCCGGTTGCAAGAATGTTTTAATGAAACTTTCGGGTGTCTGTCTCTGGCCATCGGTGCGGTAGCTGAGAGGTTCCGTTTGGTGTTCTGGGGATGTGAAGATCACTCGGGTGAGAACTTCTGGCAGTTTCCGTTTCTCATTTGAGGGCGAATTTGATTAGGATCGTGGCGAAGAGGAATGCCAGATGATTTCCGTCAGTGTTTGCAGATTTTGAGTTGCAACCTGATACGGAAAGCCTGACTTTTCTCGGTAGGAACCACGGCCTCCTGCCCGGTGCCTGAAACGCGATCTGATTTCAAAAATCGCAGTTGGAAACAATTTGCGCCCTCAGCGGATTTGTTTGAGAATCTATGACTTCCCATTCTGAAAAAGCCCGAGGTCCTCTTCCGGAACCTCTTGATGTCATCGCTGTTGGAGCACACCCTGATGACGTTGAAGTCGCGGTCGGGGGGACATTGGCCAAACTGGCAAAACAAGGCTATCGGGTTGGAATCGTGGATTTGACCGATGGCGAGCCAACTCCGAAAAGTCCCGGCCCTGAACACCGACTTCAGGAAGCAAAGAAGGCGGCGGAAATTTTGGGCGTTCAGATGCGTTTGACGCTTCCGCTCCCCAATCGTCGGCTTTTCGACTCGTTCGAAGCACGAGTCATGCTCGCCAAAGTTTTTCGGCAGTATCGTCCCAAGATTGTGTTGGGGATCGCTGATAAAACGCCGTTGGCGTCACCGGATCATTGGCAGGCCATGCAGATTACGGATGCTGCCGTCTTCTATTCCCGGCTGACGAAATGGGATGGCGAGTTTGATGGATTGCCAGTTCACACAATCAATCAACTGCTCTGGTACAAATTGGGATTTGGAACTGACGAGCCGATTCGATCGGCAGGGACGATGATCGTCGATATCTCGGATACGCTCGATGCGAAAATCGCGGCAGTGAAGGCGTATGAGTCTCAGTTTCCGGCCAACAAAGAACGGATCTTTCAGCTCATCGAAAGTCAGGCACGTTTGCTGGGACTGTCCTCAGGGCTCGCGGCAGGGGAAATGTTGATCGCACCAAAGCCGGTTGTGGTGAAAGATCTGATTCATTCGTTTGCTGCTCCCGAACTTCCGCGAACGAATCTCGACCCGTCATCACAAGTTGTCGGGCAGTAACGGCTCATCTGGAGTATTTCCAGAATCCTGCAGCATCTCTGGTGCGCGGCATTCAGCTTCTCTTCTTATGAGAAGGCTGCTCCGCGGCCACATGAGACCAACACTGTTTAGCTTTCGAATCCCGGGAGCCCGCCGAATTGTCGGACGGCTTCGTAAATCACTGTATTTGCAGTGCTCGCCAGATTCAGGCTGCGTACGGTTTCCAGCATTGGAAGCTTGATGCAGTTTTCTTTGTTTGCTTCTCGGATTGATGGCGGAAGCCCTTTGGATTCGCTGCCAAAGACTAGGACATCGCCGGGACGGAACTCTGCTTCCCAGGCGAGTTTTGTAGCGAACTTTGTTGAGAACCAGAATCGAGGAGCTTCCGGCTGCGATTCGCCGTCAATCTGACGGGTCTCTTCCAATCTCTGTAACAGGTGATTCCAGTTATCGACCACTTCGCAGTCAACGTGCTGCCAGTAGTCCATACCGGCACGTTTCAGGTAGCGGTCATCCATGAGGAAACCGAGGGGTCGGATCAACCAGAGTTTCGCTCCGACAGCGACGCAGCTTCGACCGATATTGCCGGTGTTTTGTGGGATTTCAGGTTCATATAAGACAACATTGAGCAAATGACGGACAACTTGCATTCGATCTCCTGTGTGCGGGTTGCGGGCGGTCAAGAATATTCGGTATCGTTCAGGTACGTCGCTGTGTATTGACTGCAGCAATTCATTCGCCGCCTGAGTTCATTTGCAAACGGCAAGAGGTATCAACATGGATCCATCTGTCAATCGTCGCAACTTTTTGAAAACCTCGACAGTTGCCGCCGGAGGGAGTGTACTCCTTGCCAAGGCATCCGCTAATGCGAAAGATGCGAATCAGCGTCTCCGAATCGGAATGATCGGTCCTGGTGGTCGTGGATTCGGTGCACACGTTAAAACACTGTGCAAACTGAAGAACGAAGGCCGCAAGATCGACATTGTTGCCGTTGCCGAAGTTTACTCGGTTCAGCGCGACATGGTTGCGGACTACATCACAAAAGAAAACGGCAATCAAGTCGCCAAGTATGTTGACTACATGGAGATGATCGAGAAAGAAAATCTCGATGCAGTCTCTATTGCCACTCCAGACCACTGGCACCATAAGCAGATCATCGATTCTTTGAATGCAGGTCTGCACGTCTATTGCGAAAAGCCGATGACCAAAAACGTCGAAGAAGCACTCGACGTTGCAAAGGCCTGGAAGAAATCCGGCAAGGTCATGCAGGTTGGGGTTCAGGGAACCAGCGATCCTTGCTGGAACCAGGCCCGTGAAATGATCGACAACGGGAAACTCGGTAAGGTTCTGATGTTCCAGACCGAGTACTTCCGTAACTCAAACATTGGCCAGTGGCGTTACTATGCCCTGACCAAAGAAATGACTCCGAAGACCATCGACTGGCAGCGCTGGCTCGGTGTGAAGGAAGGTCTCGCTGAAGATCGTCCGTTCGACCGCGAAGTTTACAAGCAGTGGCGTCGCTTCTGGCCATATGGTTCAGGGATGTTCACCGACCTGTTTGTGCACCGCGTTACAGCCATGTTGAAGGCAACTGGCCTTCGATATCCAGGACGCGTCACCGGGGCCGGCGGGATCTATCTCGAGTACGATGGTCGCGACGTTCCAGACGTGGCATCTGTTGTTGCTGACTACCCAGAAGGTGTTCAGGGACTGGTCTCTTCCACAATGTGCTCTCAGGAATCACGTCTGCAGCAGTGCATCCGTGGTCACTTCGGCTCATTCACATTTGAAGGTGGAAAGATTCAGTTTATCGCCGAGCGTCCTCAGGTGACGAAGGACAGCAAGATTGTTTCTGAAACAATCGATGTCCCGAAAATCGGCGACCACGATCATGCACACTTCTCAAACTGGATCGACGCGATGGAAGCCGGAGATCCAAATCTGGTCAACAATGATCCAGAACTGGGGGCCGCTGCAGTGTCGACCGTGATTCTGGGGGCCCAGAGCCACCGCAACGGAATCGTTTACTACTTCGACAAAGAGAACGGCCCACGCAACGCTCTCGATGCTCACAAGAACGGTGAGAAACCATGGGCACAACGATGGGAAGAACGTTCTAAAGCAGGCGGTCCAGCGTTGCATGTTCCAGGTTGGAAAGCTGGCGATTTCGGCAGCACCATCGAGAACCCAACTTACATGTCACTGGCTGGTCCATGGATCAATGGCAACCCGCCAGAAAAGTCATAAGGCAGGTTCTCCTGCGATGTTGACACCCGGGATCGCGTATCGCGTGGTGACAAGTCGATGACAAAAGAAATCGCCCTGAGTGAAAATTCATTCAGGGCGATTTTCTTTTAAGAGCAGCTTGCTCTACCGAGTGCCCGCGCAGAGGCCGTTTCGATTGACGAAACGCAACTCGCCGCGTGGCGGATGCGTGGATACTAATTTGCAAGGTGCTGTAAATGTGCCACGAATTCAATTTTCGTCGTGACTCAAGCGATTGTGCGTTGAATGCTGTGATTGCACGATCGCAAAATAGTGGATTTGCAATCTGTCAACGCTAGACCGTATCGGTCTATCATGTGGCCGCGCAGCAGCCTTCTCAATAAGAGAGTCATTGAATCCCGCGTGCCAGATTCGCTACATGATTTCTGGAACTGTTCTAGTGGGGCGCATCTACCGTACGGTCGAGTTGACGATCCAGTACCATGTCGCAACAGATGATCCTGCCATGGCGACAACGGTGTACAAGAAAAAGATCGTCAGCATTTTCCCGATCGCCGCCCCAGCGTGTGCATCATCTGCATCGAAGCCGGCGATCTCTTCTGGAGAAAACTGTTCGTAATTGGATGATGAGATTGGCTCATTCATTATTGAAAATGTTCTCCAGATCAATCAGGTGAATCAGAATGGGCTTTTGACTCGTTCAATTTTGATCAAGCGACTGGCTCGCGAGCAAGGGACACAGTGCTTGAGTGATTCAGTCGCGACTACTTTTGACCCACGTATAAAGTCGCAATTCCGAATGTCAGCGGAGTGAATGTGACTTTTCTGAGGCCACATTCGGACATGATGCCGGCGAGTTCTTTTCCATAAGGAAACTCCGAGACCGACTGCGGCAGGTAGTTGTATGCGTCCTGTCGGTTCTTGGCGAACATCTGCCCGATGCGGGGTAAGATGTTTTTGAAGTACCAGCGATAGAGTCCCGCCAGCACAGGCATGGTGGGTTGTGAAAACTCAAGCACAGCGACGCGGCCACCCGGTTTGCATACCCGAATCATCTCTCGCAATCCGGCACGGGTATCACTGACATTTCGGAGCCCGAACGCGACGGTGACGAGTTGGAATTCGTTATCCGGAAATGGAAGTGCTTGAGTATCTGATTCAATGAAATCTAATTTTGTGCCGCCGTTTTTTCTGGCTTTCTCTGCTTTCTGACGGGCAATTACAAGCATTTCCGGAGTGAAGTCGGTTCCGACTACTCGCGTTTTCTGCTTTGTTGAATTCCAGTACGCAATCGCAAGATCCCCTGTCCCGGTGCAGACGTCCAGAATCGGATCGTTCCCGATCGCAGGGACTTTTCGTACCGTGTATGCCCGCCAGTAGTAATCAACTCCTCCAGAGAGTACGTGATTCATCCGGTCGTATTGGGCGGAGATCTCACCAAACATCTGCTTGACTCGATCACCTGACTTGTCGACTGTTGCAGAGTGATGTGGAGCGGATGAGTTGTTGGCAGGGGGCTGAATCATGTTACTTCAATTCTGACGAGA
>JBEBTF010000120.1:0-12276 GCA_040393865.1 Planctomicrobium piriforme
CTGCGAAGTCCATCGACCGCAGCGCTGACAATTCCTCCGGCGTAACCGGCCCCTTCTCCGACGGGGTACAGCCCGGCAACCCCGGGTGCTTCTTTGGTGACTCGGTCACGGTCCATGCGAAGTGGAGCGCTTCCTCGCATCTCTGGGCCGACCAGCATGGCGTCTTTCAGGAACTTACCTCGCCATTTTTCGTCCATGATCGGGAGCCCCGCTTTAATGGCGTTGCTGATCACTGTCGGAAGGACACTTCGAAGATCGCTGCTGACGGTTCCGCGCTCGTAGGAGCTGGGATATTTCCGATCCCCAATGACTAACCGATCATTCAGGAAGTCGCTGGCACGCTGAATCGGGCAATAGTATTCCCCTTCCCCGATGGAGTACGCAACTGCTTCAAATTTGCGTTGAAGTTCCATGCCTGCCAATGGGTGGCTGCTTCCAAACAGATGCGGTTCCAGCGTGACCATCATCCCGGAGTTTGCGAACTCGGTGTCATGCCGGGAATTGCTCATGCCGTTTGTGCAGAACTGACCTGACTCGGAAACGCTGGGGATGACGTATCCGCCGGCGCACATACAGAAAGAAAACAGGTCTCGATCCCCTTTGGCGATAATCGAGTAATCTGCTGCCCCCAACAGATCCGCGTATTCCTTCTTGCCATACTTCCACGAGTTGACATTTGCCTGAGGATGTTCGATTCGCAGCCCAAGCTGAAACGCTTTGGCCTCCATGGGGATGCCGGTGCCATGCAGCATTTCGTAGGTGTCCCGTGCACTGTGGCCAGTGGCGAGGATCAGGTGCTGTGTCGGAATTCGACCACTCGATGTCCCGATTCCGACCAGATGCCCATCCTGAATCTCAATGCTCTCAAGCCGACAGGCGAATCGGTATTCGCCACCGAGTTCCTCAATGCGACGCCGAAAGTTGCGGCAGATCATTGGAAGTTTGTTACTTCCAAGGTGCGGCCGATGATCATAGAGGATTGATTCAGGTCCGCCGCATGCAATGAAGGCTTTGAAAGTCCATTCGACGTCAGCTCCGCTCATGCGGCAGGTGAGCTTTCCGTCCGAGAAGCAGCCAGCGCCGCCTTCGCCAAAGAGGTAGTTGTTCTCCTCGTCGTGTGGAGCATGTTCGCGGTCGAACTTTCGGATTGCCGGAACCCTGGCTTTCACCGGATATCCTCGTTCGATAATCAACGGGCGATAACCACGGACAGCGAGGTAATACCCGGCCAGCAATCCAGCGGGGCCAGCTCCAACAACAACTGGCCGGTGCTCAGTTCCAATGGGGCCTGCCGGAGGATCATCAAAGGTTTCCGGGATGAATGCATCCACATCTTTCTTGCGCAGCAGGCGGTCAGAAAGTTTCGGATCGTCAGGCACCTGAACCGAGATTGTATAAACGAACTGCAAGTCTCGTTTGGAACGTGCGTCCAGACTTTTGCGAAGAATCCGCCATGTGTTGAGGTCTGCGGTTTTAATCCCCAGACGCTGGCTGATTTGTCTGGCGAGTTCGAGTTCACCGGCTTCAACTGGAAGACGAAGATTGGTCAGGCGGACTTGCATAACGGACGTTTTACTCAGGCAAAATCAAGGTTGATGTGACCGGTGACTCCGGTTGTTCCATCAGTGTCTGAAAAGATGGCACCTACGGATTTCCGTCTCGACGAAATCGTACGGAAGCAAAGAGGCGGCAATTCTCAGAACGGGACCACACAGGATAGCGGAAAGCGGCGTCAGAACGCCAGTTGCCTGACAACTGGAGCGTTTCTCATTTCAGATCAGCACAGTGGGCGATCTGGTAGTACGGCCAGCAAGCTGCCTGGCCGGAATAAGACATTGACAAACATTTCGTGGATTGACAGGCTTCCCAGACGATTTCGTTGGTTACTGCGATCTTAACGTGGATTGGAGACTCGACTTCCATGTTCTCTCTGTTTGGCTTCAAAACCGTCTGTCCAGTCTCACTTGAAGAGCGTCTCTGGCTTGAGAGGAGACTGTGCTGGTTGAAGAACCGACTAGGAGCAGACCGAGTCCAGCAATCAGGCCAGTTGGTGCTGCGGGACTTTAATGTCGCCACCCGATTTGAAGTAGCGTCTGTTCAGGCGGCGTTTGATCGGATTGTCGGGATCATGCAACTCAAACGCCCGCTCACGCTGGAGATTGAGACGCAGGCAGCAACCTCAGAAGGGGAAACGCTGGTCAGTCTCGATTCAACCCCGGTCGTCCGCATCACGGAGGCATCCCTGGCTGACCCGACTCGTGTCTTGGCGACCCTCTCACGAGAAGTCGCCAGAGCAGTTCTGAAGTCAGAACAGCATCTGACCGGGAAAGAGCCGGACGTCGAACCATTGCTCGATCTGACCACGGTGTACTTTGGCTTCGGGGTCATCGGGGCCAATGCCAAGTTGCTGGGAACGCCTCCACGCGGAGTCGGTTTGTATACCTGGATGATGAATCAGACGAAAAATCTGAATTCCCTGCAATTCGGCTATGCGCTTGCGCTGACTTGCTGGTTGCGGGATCAAGTCCCCGGTGACTGGCAACACGAACTTTCACGCGACACCAAGGAGACGATGACTCAAGGTCTGAAGTTCCTCAAGAAGTCAGATACTCCAGCAATCTTCGAGAAACGCCCGACAGGCAAAGAGTTGATTCCTTTTTGGGAACGGCGGTTACAAACCGGATCGGAGGCGCTGGCCCTCGACAGCTTCTGGGATATGGCGGCTCAGCAGTTCGACCTGACGCCCACATTAACCGAGGAACTGGTTCGTTCACTTCATCATGATGACAGCAGCCTTTCCAAAGGTGCATTGGATATTCTTGCAGCCCACCCAGTACAGGCAGCGGCAGCAGAGCAGGACGTTTTGGAGTGTTTAAAGCACCGGTCTGTACGAGCACGCTTTGCCGCGATGGGAGTTCTGGAGGTTCTGCAGCGGACTCCAGAGCTACAGGCAATGATTGTGGATGTGCTTACCAAAGAACGTGACCATCAGGTGCGGATGCGTGCCATTCGCCTGTTGTTCAATAACTACGACGCGATTGATGGCGATGGTCTCTTGCCCATTCTGGTTGAAGATTTGCGGCGGTCACTGCTCAATCAGAATCGTGAAGAAGTCTCTTTGATTGTGCGGTTGATTGAGTCGTTGACCAACGGAGATGCAGAGTCAGTTCTTCGCAGTCGGTTCGGACACACTGAAGACGATGACTGGCTGGGGCAGACGTTGACAGCGCTTGAAGCAATTCGATCCGGGGTTCCAGCAGAAGGGGACGTCCCTGAGCCAGAAGAGAGAGAGTCCAACGAGGAACCGTCAGCCGAACCGCGGTAATTGATCGGGCGCAAGATTCTAATCGACCGCGCCTTCTCCAAATGCAAAAGAGCGGCGTTCCAGTGTGGGACGCCGCTCTTTCGTCTCTTTACGTTCCCGTCTTACGCTCGGTTACGTTTTACGCTCGATTACTGAGTAACAGGCACATCGATCGCGGCATCTGAGGCATCGCTGAACCGTGGAACCGTATTGCCAGCCACTTCGTAATCACAGGTCATCCAGCCCTCTGCGAGTGTCAGGTTTTTCAACCGCAATGCGAGCGAAGTCTGATCTTCCGCTCGAGGCAGGTTGACCATCCGCGGGAACTTGATCTCTTTCAGTTTCTGTTCAATGGCGTTGCGAACCATCGCTTCACCAGCCATCTGCAAGATTCCGGTGGACTTCGATTCCTGGTTCACTGGGGCAATGCTGCGGAGTTCCGGTTTGAGAATGATATGCTCATCTGTCAGTACCGGATTGAAGGCAAACACCGCTTCCTGCGTCGAAATTTCAGGACCGATCACTGGTTTGAACCCTGCTCGAACAGTGATCAGGAATTCTCCTTTGGTGATCGTGGCAGTAATCGGCTTCTCGGTAGCAAGTACCAGTGTTCCAACAGAAGGCGAAGGCTTATCCGTGGCGGGATTTCCCAGCACGGAATTCAGGAGTTCAGGGGGAACATCTTTCCCTCCCAATTCAAAGCGTTCAGCAAGGTCCGCGATCAGTGATTCGTGGATCAGCATGGACGCCTGATTGCGTAAATCAAGGCCAGTCAGTTGAAACGGGTTGGGAAGGTTCGCAGGCTGAGCCCCTTGGCCAGACAGATTCGGTGCTTCCAAAAGCTGCCTGGTTGGCAAGGCTTTCACTTTGCGTGTCCCAGTGGAAATCTGCTGAATGTTAGGGCGATTCGCTGTCGATGGAGCAGCCGTTTCGAAGGCGACTCCCCACATGGCCGCTTCTTCTGTGGATTTGGTGGCAATGTGGCTGGGATACAGTTGTGCCTGAGTCAGCATATTGCGCAGGTCACCTGACAACAGTTTGTTCAACTTGACCAACTCAGAATCGAGACGGTTATTAAATGTCGGGGCAACAAGTTGGGTAATGCGATGTGCCGCAATCGATTCTGTCATAGGACGTCGCTGTTCTGCGGCATTCATGACAACACTGCTGGCCAACGGGCCCAGCAACGGAATCTGATTCATCGGAGTCGAAGCACCAAGGTTCTGCTGGTGCACTCGCATAAAGGCGGATGGCGTTCTCGTGGAGAGTTGGGTTCCGTTGAATTCGATCTGCTTTGCAACTTCGAACTCCACGCTGCCGGCGCTTTGAATTGCCGCCTGCCGAACCTGACTCAAGGTTTGACTGAATGTCGTCCCATTGAGAACAACATTCATCTGAATTGCGACAGGGTTGTCGACGAAATCGATGCGAGTGCGTGTGTTGGTTCGCTGGTTCCCCTGAATTTTCGCTCCCATAATGACGTCCTGAAACGGACCTTCATCACGGGTTTCACTTGCGATCAGATGACTCGCAATCCGTTCGCCAATCAGAATGCACAGCGGATGACGTGAAGCCATCTCATGGACACCCTGATGTGTTGTCATCCGCATCACGGATTGTTGAACCGCAACTTGAGGGGCTGGTCCCTGCCCCGGTACGAATTGTTGTTGTGGCAGTGGAAATTGCTGCTGATACTGCGGGCGAAATTGCTGCTGTGCGAACTGCCCGGGTCCCGGTTGCGGTGAACCAATTTGCTGTGGCCCCAGTTGAGGGCGAAACTGAAATTGTGCGGGTTGTTGAGCAGCCTGAGGGTTGAAAGGCTGGTATGGAACCGCCTGCGGATTTTGAGGAAATCCCCCCTGAACAGGGACGCCTTGGAATTGTGCGTAACACTCAGGGAAGTGAGCGGCGGCACCAAGGGCGACGCCCACGACCAAGAAGGTGAGCCGACGACATGCTCGTCCGGTTTGCAACTGGTTTTCGGTCATAATTGACCTCAATTCATTCTTTGCCCAAGTGAGAATGTAGTTCAAATTTTCACTTGAGGCCGAAATCTGGACGCATCAGTACGTAAAAGTCGCACTCCGTTATGCACGTTTTCGCTCGTATCCGAGCCTTTATGTTCCCCTCTGTGGTTGAGGGGATTCAATCGAATTAAGGATTTGTGGCTGGAGTTGATCTTGAAGTTAAATTTTTCATCCAAATTCAAAGCTGCTTTGAAAAGTCTACACGGTATTTGATTTGAAGTTGCAATGTATTCAGCGAAATCCCGTTTCAGCCCCCGCGACTAATCCATCAATGCTGATCGTGAATTCTGCAACACTCTCTCTGATCGGGGTGCGATGGTAATTTGGGAAGACTTTGGAGTTTGAGACTGAGGATCTGCGGGGAAAACTCATCCCAGGTTTCCAGATGTGAGGTAGCTTTTCAGGGAACAAAACCACGAGTTGCCGCGTTTGGCTATCTGAATTCTTCTGGTTCGTTCCAGTTGGTCACTTCGGTTCGGTTTGGGTTGGGGTCTGTCGGGGCCTTGAATCTGTTCAATTGCCACCGCACTGAACAACACCTGTACAAATTTCATGCCTGACACGGACTCAGTCACTCCCTTTGATGAGTTTTTATGAACAGATTGCCGAAGCACTCCGATTTGTTCCTTTTAGGGGGGATCGTCCTGCTGGCGCTGCTCGGGGTTGTCATGTATGACAGCAAAGACCTGACGGCACGCGATGATGTCGCGACGCTCAACGGAGAAGGGGCGCTTTACGAGGCCAAGCCACCCGTAAAATCATTAGAAAACAAACAACCTGTCAAACAGGTTGCGGTACTGGAAGCCGGGATTCAGCATCCTGCGAACAGCAGTATCCCCCGCCCATTTGAAAAAGGAGTGATCCATCTCGGGGAGGGGGCAGCTCTGGGGGGAATTCTCCCGTTTCCGGAAGACAATGCCTGGAATCAGCGGATCGATGATCTTCCAGTGGACCCGTTATCTGACGTGATCATCAACACGATTGGACGAGAGCGAAATATTCATCCAGACTTTGGTTCCGGACTATGGAACGGGGCTCCAATCGGGATTCCTTATGTCGTCGTCTCAGGTGACCAGAAGCGTTATCCGATTCGGTACACTGCCTATGGAGCCGAGAGCGATCCGGGACCATATCCCGTTCCGACATCCGCTCCGATTGAAGGAGACCCAAACGTTGATGGTGACCGCCACGTGATTGTTGTCGACCGGGACAATTGGACTTTGTATGAATTGTTCCGCGCGTTCCCTGTCGCTGGTGGACTCGTCTGGAAAGCGGAGTCCGGGGCCATTTTCAATATGAAGGAACACCCCAGTCGGCCAATTGGATGGACCAGTGCGGACGCCGCTGGCTTGCCGATTTTTCCGGGACTGGTTCGGTACGATGAAACTGTGGAATTGAAAGAGATTCGTCACGCCTTGCGTTTCACGGTGCAGAAAACGCGGCGGGCGTTCGTTCCACCGGCAACGCACTGGGCGAGCCGCCACACTTCGCTAGATTTGCCCCCCTTGGGAATGCGGGTTCGATTGAAGAAAGACTTCGATATCAGCTCGTTCCCTGCGGAAGCACAGGTGATTCTGACAGCTCTGAAACGCTATGGGATGATTCTTGCAGATAACGGAAGTGACTGGTTTATCTCCGGAGCCCCACATCCTCTGTGGAATGATGATAACCTCCACAAGTTGAAGAAGGTCCACGGGGGAGATTTCGAAGTGGTCTTGATGGAAGGTCTCGTTGAAGACCAGTAATAATTCCAGGCATCCTCTATAAAGAAACAGCAGCGAAAGTAGGACGATTGTCTCACTTCGGCTGCTGTTTTGCTTATGAACGCTGTGATGACTCGTTCGAGTCGTCATTTGACCTGATTGTCAGGAACCGGATCAGCTTCCTTTGACGACCGGATTTTTCAGCGTGCCGATTCCGGTGATGGAAATCTCGACTTCGTCGCCGTTCTCCAGAGTAAATTGATTGTCCGGAACCAATCCGGTTCCTGTCAGCAAAAATGCCCCGTTCGGAAAATCGTCTTCGCGCCCCAGCCAGTCAGTGAGTTCCGGCAATTTCCGATGGAGTTGGGCAAGTGTTGTGGTGCCGTGAAATTCCTGATTCCCACCGCGACGTATTGTCAGTGTGATTTCGGTTGCAGCCAGATCTAATGGGCCATCGGCCAGGCGAATACAAGGGCCGATCGCACAGCATTGTCGATAAACTTTCGCTTGAGGCAGATAGAGAGGATTCTCTCCTTCGATGTCTCTCGCAGACATGTCGTTGCCGATGGTGTAGCCGACAATCTGAAGCTGTGGATTCAGCACCAGTGTGAACTCAGGTTCTGGCACGGACCAGTTGCTGTCCGCGCGCACTCGAACAGGTTCACCGGGGTTTGAGATCCGGTTCGGAGTCGCTTTGAAGAAGATTTCCGGACGATCGGCGGAATACACCTTGTCGTAGTGTGATGCTGCCGATTCCGACTCTTCCATTCTGGCGATCTGGCTGCGTTTGTATGTCACACCGGCCGCCCAGGTTTCCTGCTGATCGACTGGTGCAAGAAACGTGACATTCGCAATTGGAACCACTGTGGAGTGTGGCAACAGCTGATTCACAAGATCAATCGGGGATGCTGCATGAAGCAGGTCAGCGAGCGTCGAAATCCCCGAGAGACGTTCTAACGGAAGCACCTTGACGAACTCATCTTCAACAACGGCAACAGCGACAGTGTTGCGATCAGTCCGAATCTTTGCCAGTTTCATGAGCAGCTGCTTTCCGGGTGATGAGGCTGTTGAAAGAAGTCCGTCTGGAATGGGGATTACCGTCCACTCGTTGAGCGATGTTCGTGCAGCGCTTCGAGCAGACGTTGCATATCTGGTGGCAGTGGGGCTTCGAACTCCATGATGGCATCTGTCACCGGATGCCGAAGTTTCAACTTATAGGCATGCAGTGCCTGTCGACTGATGATGGGGACTTCATCGGCTTGCGCAGGAGTGCCTGCAAGTTCCGAGAGCAGGAGTCGATCGTGGCCAGCATACAGCCGGTCAGCGACGATCGGGTGCTTCAGATGTTGCATATGCACACGCAGCTGGTGCGTCCGACCTGTCTCTGGAAGCAGTTGGACTTCAGTAAAACCGCGGAAGGTATTCAGCACGCGGTAAAAGGTGATGGCTTCGCGAGATTTCTCATCCGGAGCACAAACGATCATCTTCTCATGCGCCTTGGGATGCACTTTCATGTGAGTGCGGATGTAGTCCGATTCGCGATCGATCACTCCTCGAACAATCGCCCGATACTCTTTCTTGACGGTGCGTTGTTCGAACTGCTTCGTCAGGCGATTATGAACCTGATTGTCCTTTGCAATGATAATCACGCCCGTGGTGTCGCGGTCGAGTCGGTGAACAATCCCAGGGCGGAGTTGGCCGGCAATATCGCTCAGGTTGTCAAAATGATACTGCACCGCAGCGGCCAGGGTCCCTGTGTAGTTGGCTTTCCCGGGGTGGGTGACCATGTTGGCAGGCTTGTTGATCACCGCAATCGCGTCATCTTCATAGATGACTTCAATCGGAAGGTCTTCTGCGGCAATGCTGCTGTCAGCTTCCTGAGGCAACTTGACAGAGATACGGTCATTCACCCTGAGGCGACGACTCGCTTTGACAGGCAATCCGTTGACTAAAACAGCTCCCTGTTCAATCGCCTTCTGGAATAACCCGCGACTGTGGTTTGGAAAGATCCGTGTCAGATAATGGTCAACACGCCATCCATGCCCCCGGGCTTCAACCGTGAGCGTCTGAATCTCGGACGAGAGTTCTTCACTCATCGGACGTCATTCGCAATCATAAAAGAATAGTGTGTAATGGCAGCCGCGTGAGCGATTCTCAAGTCGTGCTGTGCGTAAATTTCTTGCCTGTCAACAAGCAAATGGATTGCCACTCGACTGACGATGTGGCAATCCATTGTTTGAATCTCAGGCGATCAGCAGAAACAGGGCTGATTTACTTTTCAGCTGGAGCTTCTGCTGCTGGCTTTGCTTCTTCCGCCGCAGGTTTCTCACCTTCTGGCTTCTTTTCCTCAGCTGGCTTCTCTTCGGCAGGTTTGCTTTCAGCTGGTTTCTCAGTTGCCGGTTTGGCTTCTGCTGGTTTCTCGGCAGCAGGTTTTTCAGCTGCAGGCTTTTCCTCAGCCGGTTTAGCTGGGGCAGGCTTCTCGGAAGCTGGCATTTCCCCTGCTGGTTTATCAGCAGGCTTTTCTGTAGCTGGTTTGCCGTCGGCTGCAGGAGCAGGAAGCTCTGGAGCCTTTTCTGGAGTCTTGGATTCTGTCGCTGGTGTTGCCGCTGGCATTGCCTTTGGAGTTTCTCCATCAACCTTTGGAAGCTCAATCTTCATTTCGTCAGATGGAGCACCTGGTGGTGGAAGCTGGAGTTGGTTGAAGATGTCGTCAGGAGATGCTGGCTTATTGTCCTGAGGCGTTGGGCGATCAGCAGGTTTTGGGTTCTGCTTACGGAACCATGCATAGAAGCCTTCAGCGTTCGGAGACTTCAATGCTGCGATACGAGTATTGACCCAAAGACGATGCTGAGATTCTGGATAATCTTTGAGAAGCTGTTCGTAGGCTTCGATTGCATTCTTGTCGTTGCCGTCAGAGAGTGCTTCGAGCGTTGTGGCGTACCCATAAAGAGCTTCTTCACGGAACTGTGGGTTTCCACCTGGCTTCAACAGAGCATCAAAAGCGTCTTTCGCCAGTTTGATGCGCTCATCACTCACAGCACGGTTGGCCAGAGCCTGTTCGAGCCCTTCACGAAGATACTGACGCCCTGCCTGCAGGCGGGCTGCCTGACCGACAGGTCGATTCGGGTATTTGTCTGCAAGTGCCTGATAGTCTTCAGGAGCACGGCAGACGGCGAATTCGTCCCAGCCAATAGTGTTCTGAGCGTTTGTTCCACGCATCCAAAACATCACGGCAGCAAGGACAACAATGATCGCAATCCCGCCAGCCAGAATCTGGTTGGTGTAAGGTTTTGCGACATCAGCACTCTTGTTCAGAAGCTTCCCGAATTCGTTCGGCTCAGAGTGACTGTGGTGGTGTTGATCTGGTGAGTCAGTAGTTGGATTTGGTCCTGTCATCGCCAATCACAGCCTGCGGCCTGTTCCGGCCAGTTCGTTTGCACCTTCACCGGTTTCCAATCTGGAAAGACGGACGAAAGCACTCTCTGTTTGTTAAGTGTGCGGCTCACGACATCCGTGAGTGAATCCTGCAGGCGGTGGCCTGTGGAGCCCGTCAAATTGCGGAAGAACAACAAGACCTGAAGTCATGCCGTCGACCACCATCGATTTGCTGGAAAAGATCACAATGACAGTATGTTCGTGCTCTCATGCTTTTCCAGCATCTGTAATGGGGGAGTATAGATGCGTTGTCGAAAAATGGTCAAGTTTCAGATATCTTCGGCCTGACTGGCTGCCAATGATCGACTCCGAGCAAGATCAACCCAATCTGGAAAAAACAGAGTAGCAGAATCTGGAGGGCCCCCGTGAACTTCTGTCGAATGTTCCTCGCTTGTCTGTTTTTGGGAACAGGAACAGTTCATGCCGATGAACCTCCGTTGACGTATACGATTGATCTGACAGTGGTTCGGGAAGGATTTGACGGAGAATCCTGCTGGGTTCACCCGCGAGCAGGGGCGATTCCTCCGGGAGCATTGGGGAATGAAAAGGGAACCAACCCCCTGGTCATGCTGACAATGCAGAAGCTGCGTCTTTCAGGCTCCGACGTCTTTTATGCGTTGAATGAATTGCATACGTCCGATTTCTCGAAAACCTGGTCTGCTCCAGCTGAACAGCAGGATTTTCATCGTCAGGTTTATCGTGTCGGAAAATCGCCTGTTCCTCCGGGCGTTGTCGGCAACGAAGACCTTCTTCGTGACGGGGATGACGTCGTTGTCTGCGACTTCACTCCGAAGTGGCATGAGAAAACCCAGCGTCTGTTGGGAATTGGCCATACAGCATGGTATCGCAACAACGCCATCTTCAATCCACGTCCACGGGCGACAGCATACTCTTTCTGGAGCCCAGAGCAGGGGAAATGGGTTCCGTGGAACGTGCTGGAGTTGCCAGCCACGGTCCCTGAGTTTCAGGCCTCAGGAGCCGGCTGTGTTCAGCGATTCGACCTCGATAACGGCGACATTCTGCTTCCGATTTACGGAAAAGCTCCCAAAGATCCGTTTACTCAGGTCTGCGTAATCCGGTGCAAGTTCGACGGAGAGACGTTGAGCTACGTGGATCACGGAAATCTGTTGACCGTGCCAGAAAAACGGGGAGTTGGGGAACCGTCACTCACACGGTTTAACGGGACATACTATCTAACGATGCGTCATGATCTGCGTGGATATGTCAGCACCAGCCAGGACGGATTGCACTTTTCCAAACCTCAACCGTGGCAATTTGACGACGGGACAGAGCTCGGAAGTTACAACACCCAGCAACATTGGGTGACTCACAGTCAGGGGCTGTTTCTTGTGTACACAAGGAAAGGTGCGAACAACGATCACGTTTTTCGACATCGAGCCCCATTATTTATTGCTCAAGTGAATCCGAAAACGCTGCAGGTGATCCGGGCGACCGAGAAGGTGGTCGTTCCAGAAAAGGGGACCCGACTCGGTAACTTTGGCGTTGTCGACGTGAGCCAGAATGAAACCTGGGTGACGACGGCGGAATGGATGCAACCGGCAGGTGTCGAGAAGTACGGAAGCAACAACCGTGTGTTTGCGTCTCGTATTCTCTGGAGTCAACCGAATCAACTGGTCCCTGCTGCATCCAGATAAGCGGAATTCTAGTGCAAGCGTTTGCGCAAAAATAATTCCCATGTGACAGAGCAGCCGGTTCTACGCAGCTGCTGTCTTTTGGTCACTGTCTTAAGTGTTCACAGAATGGATCAAGCCGGTCGAGAATTCTGTTTGTCACGGTTAATTGCGTA
>JBEBTF010000121.1:0-12252 GCA_040393865.1 Planctomicrobium piriforme
GCGGGAAGCCCGAAGTAATCGAGCCAGCGCTGGTCACTATCAAGCGACAGATTGCGGAACTGGCCGGGGTGATCGGCAACCCAGGCGAAGCGATAGGGGCGTCCCTGACTGACTTCCAGATGAGGTTCGGTCGGGACCAGATTGGACTGGTATCTCAGTGCGTTCAGACGCGTTGGGTTCTTGTCGCTCTTTTTACCAGTGGCCGCCGGCTTCTTTGCCTGAGTGGACGCTGGTGCGGGAACAGTTGAGTCGAGAGTGCTTTTGAATGGCTCTACGGTCTTCGACCTGGTTTCAGCAGGGGAAGGTTTCACGACAGGAGTCGAACTGGGGGCTGAGGAACCCGCAGTTGGACGTCGGGAAATTCCCAAAAGACGGAGGACAAAGTCGAGCAAACCCATGTGATCGTCTGGTCTTAAGCGGTTTTCGAAACAGTGCGGCATCACAGGGACGCCACGATCAGCCTTTTTCTTGTCGAGGAGACCATTTTACGGCATGGCCAAAGTCTCGCTCTCCTGAGTTAGAAGTCACTGGAATCGATTGAATCCAGCCTGACGAACGAGGGCCGCAAATTTCAGAACCAACCGGCTTTTCTGCAAGGGCCTTGCCGGAACTGGTCCGCGACAAGGTCTTGTCACCGGACTGGCAACATAAAGACCAGTGGAATTGGCCGGGGAATCTTTTCGGGAGGCAAAAATTGTGGCCCAAGGGCTGTACAACGGATCCTGTAGCGTATGTTGCCACGGGACAATTCGTCCCGTGGTCGACATTCATCCGCCGAATGCGGAACAACGAGTCTCCCATGGGGTAACCCCACAGTGCCAAAAGGCAGGGCTTGTACAACCCTCAGGCCACACGGGGATTATGGGAAGGAAGATGCAACTGAGTCAATACTTCCGATTACGTGAATGAAACCGTTCTTCGGAAGGGAAATTTGAGAAATCGGGTTGAGGAACACAAAACTTCCCCGTTGTTTGACCGGGAGATAGGTCATAAGATAGGAGCGGGAGTAACTGTCTTGGGGCAGTTGTCCCGACTTTCTTCAGAATGGGGCAGAATCGTGCCATTGGTGGAAGTCGATCGTCGAATCCTTGATCGCTGCCTGCGACGTGAGCCAGGGGCTTGGGAAGAATTTGTCGATCGGTTCATCAGTGTGTTCATGCACGTGATTCGACACACTGCCTACACCAGAAGTGTCGATCTTTCTTCTGCTGATATCGAAGATCTCTGCTCGGAAATTTATCTGACGTTGCTGATGAACGACTTCGTTGTGCTGCGGCATTTCAAAGGGAAGTCATCGTTGGCAACCTATCTTGCTGTCGTTGCGCGACGGGTCGTTGTTAAATCACTGATTCAACGCAAAAAACTGGAAGCGTTGGGGCATACGACAACGCATGCCGGGGCTCTGAAAGCAGCCCGGTCAGATGCTGCTCAACCAGTAGTGGATCAGGAAGAGGTTCGCGCTTTAATGGCCAGTCTGCCTCCAAATGAAGCAGCAATTGTAAAAGCGTTTTATCTGGATGGTCACAGTTACCAGCAGATCAGCACTGAGCTGAATATCCCGGAAAACTCCATCGGGCCCACTCTGCACCGCGCCAAGGAACGTCTCCGTTCCGGGAAAGTCAACGCGTAAGCCTCCTTTCTCTGCGGAGAAGGTGTTGGCGCAATCGCGACTGTTCGACGTTAGAGCACTTCTTGAAATCGCGTGTCGTATCCAGTACGCACGATTCCGCTTTGCTCCGATCGAGCGGCGTTATGTTTCATTCTTGTGGGGATGGCTGCTGCGCGGCCATCTGATAGACCGAACCGGTTTGGAGCACCTTGCGAAATCATTTCCACACTTCCGCCACGCGGCGAGTTGCGTTTCATCCATCGAAATGGCCGCTGCGCGGGCACTCGGTAGAGCAAACTGCTCTAGCTTTCGCTGTGAATGGCGAATTCTCTTGCCTGACCGGGGATCGAAAGTCCCAATTCGGCTGACCAGATGTCCAGAAGCATCTTTGTGACTCGCCCTGGCACTGAACTTCCGATGCGGTGTCCCTGAATGTGTGAGACAGGCGCAATGCAGTAGGTTGATGACGTCAGGAAGGCTTCGTCCGCTGCCAGTAGGTCTTCAACCGTGATGTCTGCCTGTAGGACTGACCACCCCTGCTTTTCTGCGAGTGTGATCACGTGATTTTGGGCAATCCCGGGCAATGTGGTGGATTGTCTGGGGGTGAAAAGCTGCTGGTCGCGAATGATGAAGAGGTTGCCCGAACTGGTCTCAGTAACATATCCGGAAGTGTTCAGCAGGAGCGCCATGGTCCCCGGCGTCGCTGCCTGAACCTGCTGATCCGCCAGAAACCAATGCAGTCGGCTGCGGTGCTTGATTTGAGGAGACAGGCTTTCTTCAGGGATCTGACGGATTTCTGGGACAAGCAGATGTAACCCGTGCTGATGCCATCCGGCCCAGGTTTTCAGGGGAAGTGGAGCCGTGTAGATGCACACGGACGCTCGGCTTTTCGCAATCAACCCATTCGAGTCTCCAATCCCCTGCCCGGCTGTGACAAAGATCACCACTGAAAGGTCGATTGTATGGTCGAGACCTTCGGTGTTTCTGCGTACGACGTCGGCGATAGCTTCCTCAATCGGGCCTGAATCCTGTGGCATATGGATTCCCGTTGCCTGTAACGATCGTTTCAGGCGGTCCAGATGCTCGGAAACCATGTAGGGCTGATGGCGAACCGTTCGCATACGTTCCGTGATTGTCGCTCCCTGCATAATTCCCAGGTCGTAGACAGGAAGTTTGGCTTCGTAGAACGGAATGAACTCCCCGTTCAGATAGGCGACAGGAGAGGTTTGGCTGGATGAACTGGTGGATGACATCGCTCTCTCCTCAGGGATTTCAAATCGGTTTGGAGTTTAATTTTATTCGTTCCAGGATTTTGAAACATCAGCACATCATCCAAATTCCAGCGAGACTTCCGTTTCTGGATGCGTCGGCGGGCAGATAATGAGTCCTATCCGGGAGGATGGGGCGCCCACTTTCAGCAGAAGCGATTCAGGGGTACTATTGAGAAATGAATTCTCTTGAAACAAAGACATCTGATTATCTGGTCCGTCATGGAGCGATCCCGGACCTCGTGAGTGCGAGCTGGGAGCAAGCGGCCGCGCTCGGTCGTGGAGCTGCAGTGGTTTTGCGGACTTCTCGCGGGGAAGAACTGGGGACGGTTCTGGAGAAATACCGTGCGACCTCCGAACCGGGGCAGGAATCAACGCCAACCACGACGATTCTTCGCATCGCCACTGAGGCGGATCTTGAGAAATTTCGCCACTTGCAGTTGAAGGCGCGGGGAGAGTTTCCTCTCTGGACGCAAAGAATTGTGGAGTGGAACCTTGACCTGCAGTTAATCGATATGGAATGGATTCTCGATGAATCCCGAGTGATTTTGTATGTCCTGAATGAACGAGGGCCTGAGTGTACAAAACTGGCGTTGCAGGCCGCAGCGGCTGGACTCGGCGTCATCGATGTGCAACCGGTCTCCTCTGAGGGGCTCGTAATTGCCCCGACGAAATCAGATGGGGGAGGCTGTGGAAACTGCGGTTGCCATTAAATGAGTCGGGAAATAAGTGAGGGGGCGCCCTTGCCGTCAGCGAAGTACGCACGTCACGGAGTTCAAAATGATCCAGCAACCGAATGACGAAGCCGAGAAGAATGTTCGTCCTTCTGGGATCGTTTTAACTGCCATGAAAACAATTGGTTACGGCCTCTCCAGTGTGGCGTCATCGATTTTGATTCTGCTGGTTCGGTTCTACCAGATTTCATTCCGGGCCATCTTGGGAGGACATTGTCGGTTCGAGCCATCTTGCAGCGAGTATTTCATTCAGGCTGTTAAGAAGCATGGACCGATGAAAGGGGCGTTCAAAGGGATCTGGCGAATTTGTCGCTGCCAGCCACTTTGTCAGGGGGGATATGACCCTCCCTAGATCGCTTCCAAAAATTTCACCGGGCGAGTGTGAGGAACGGGATCGAGTCCGATTTTGTCGACGATGTGAGTCGGAAACAGCATTTTGTGAGACTTCGACCTGAGAAACGCTCACGTTTGACGCCTCGTGCAACCGTCATAATTGCTACACCGCGCGTAGCTGAATGCGGAAGGCGCGTTGCATGCGGAAACCGTGAGGTTCCATGAGGAGAGACGTACGGAAGATGCCGAAAGATCAATGTAGGATTTTGGGAATTCCGACGGCGCAGGTGTGCGCGTGTTGACAGTGCAGAAAAGGCAGTCGTAGGATAAATCCACACCCCTTCTTCAAATTGCGCCAGTAACGCTATGACAAAATTCGGCAAAATCCTCGCAGTCTTCGTCGCTACCGCCAGTCTGGCGTTTGCCGGGTTTGCGATTGCCACTGTTTTTGCAGGCCCAAACTGGTTGCAAATGACTGAGGCAGGCTACCTCGACTACTATAAATTTGCTCGCGGCCCCGGCCCTGACTATCTCTGGAGTGCAACACGAATTGCAGATGGAAGTCAGGTCGCATCGTCAAAACGACTTCCAGAAGTGATTTCCAAGGTTCTGGACGACGTTTCGCAGAAGAATCAACAGGTCCTTCAAACTTTGAATGACCGGGAACCCCTGCTGCAGGCTCGCGTGGAAGCACTGGAAAAAGCCAAGGCTGCCGATGAAAAGGCATTGCAGGAATACGTTGATGCTCAGCGGGCACGCCTGGAAGCGGTCCGGAAACAAGAAGCGACCTTGGCTGCTGAAATTATTGCCGCAACCAACAAGGCCAGCCAACTTGAGAACCAGACCGCGGAACGTCGTGCAGATGTTTTGCGTTTGAAACAGCAGATTGAAGAAGTTCGGGCAGATCAATTCCGACTGGAAGCGATCCTCAAACAACAGAAAAACCTTCTTCAGCAGTTCGAAGGGGATGCCGCGAAAGTGAAATCCCGTAAGGACTCGCTAGAGCAGCAACTGAAGTCGCAGAACGCACAGTAAACGCAACAGAAAAACTACAGGAATGATGACTGTAGAGGCGGGCGCTCTTTCGAGGGCATTCAGGGATGAGAATTCGCTATGATCTCTTGAGATCGGCGAAAGAGACTTGATCAGCAACTCGATTCGAAACCCGCCTGGGCGGAGCAAAGCATGTCGTACGTCGGTAAAATTCTGGTGGTCGTGCAGGTGGTTCTGAGCCTGTTGTTTATGACCTTTGCCGGCGCCGTTTTCACGGTGCACCAGAACTGGCAAACAAAATACAAGCAGTCACAAGAGCAATTGAAGAAGTCACAGGGTGAAGTCACAATTGCCAGGGAAGAACTGACAAACGCACGACGTGATTTCGAAAGCAAGTTTGCCGAAGAGTCACAACGTGCAAATGGGCTCGCTGCAAAGAACACCACTCTCACCGCTCAGGTGACAGAGATGAAGACCATGGTTGATCAGTTGCAGCAACAACGGGCAACCCAGACAGGGCTCGCCGAAGCCAAGGCGACTGAAGCCAAGTTTCGTCAGGAAGAATCTGACAAGCAACGAGTGGAAAACCGAAAACTCCAGACCAAACTCGATGAGTCCGCTGCAGAAATCCGTGACCTACGCGACAAACTCTTCACTCAGGAAGAGGCCTATCGTCAACTGAACAAGACCTATGAAAATGGTCTCGCACAACTGGCCTTCCTGAAACGTGTTGTCTCGAACGCCGGTCTCGAAACTGATCCAGAAGTTGTTGCTAAGTCAATGGCGCCGCCTCCACCAGTGGATGGCATCGTTAAGAGCGTTCGTAAGAATCGTACAAATCGGGTGCAGTTCGTTGAGCTCTCCATCGGCAGTGATGATGGTCTGGTGAAAGGGAACGAACTGGACGTTGTGCGTATCACTGATAAAGACAAGTCAGAATGGCTCGGTCGAGTCCGCCTGGTTGAACTGGGCGCGAATTGGGCTGTCGGCGAAGTGATTACAGCGTCAAAGAACGGTATTATTCAGGAAGGCGACAATGTCACGTCGAAGCTCAACCTCTGAGGATCCAACACCTGACATCTATGTCGGACTGTTGTTCGTGGCCGTGGGAGCACTCCTGACTGGCTGCATCTTTCTCGCTCTCGAACTCGCAAGCTATGGCTGGCAGTTTCAGTAACAGACTCGCTCGATCGAAACGAGATTCGCTGTTTCAGCATTCTCTTTCGGTGTGAGTGAAACAATCAAGATTTGATATTGGCGCAAGCAGTCTGTCACAAGCAGTGATATGACTGCTTGTGCTTTTTTGTTGGTTGCTTCAATCGGAATTGGGCCTGACAATAGGTCGCAGCTGGTATAATTCAGAGACCGTGTGCTAGAGCATTTCCAAAAATCATGCAGCGTCTCTGGCACGCGGGATTGAGCCTCTTCCCTGTGGGAAAGGTTGCTGCGCGGTCACATGATAGACCGAAACTGTCTTAATGCGTGATTTTTGATTCGACTGGATGTTACGGGATACTGTCAGAAAGCCCTTATTCGCAGGCGTTCCGATGAGTAAAAAACCACTACGTCATAAGAAATCAACGACAGGCTCCAAGTCAGCTGCTTCTTCGATGAGGCTGTCGGAGAAGTCCGCGCCTCGCTTGAAACATGCGATGGCCTCGTCGAACGGGAAACACCCTGCGCCCGGAGTGACGATCGGGAACTATCTGATCGAGCGACTGCAGGAAGTCGGGCTCAAGGACATCTTCGGCATTCCCGGCGACTTTGTGTTGCAGTTTTATGGGATGCTGCAGGAGAGCCCTATCCACGTGGTCGGGTGTACGCGAGAAGACAACGCAGGCTATGCGGCTGATGCCTATGCTCGAATTCATGGGCTCGGGGCCGTTTGTGTGACGTATTGTGTGGGGGGCCTGAGTCTCTGTAACTCGATTGCCGGTGCGTTTGCTGAAAAGTCACCTGTGATTGTCATCAGTGGATCGCCGGGCATTCATGAACGGCGAAATGATCCCCTGCTCCATCACAAGGTTCGTGATTTCAACACACAGCGCGAAATCTTCGAGAAGATCACTGTCGCAACGGCCTTGCTGGATGATCCTCTAACGGCATTTCGTGAGATCGATCGCTGTATCGAAGCGGCCTTGCGATTCAAACGACCGGTTTATCTGGAGATCCCGCGAGATCGGGTGCATGCAGAAGCGCTGATTCCCCATCAGACCTTCAAAGTGAATATCCAAAGCAATCCTCAGGCACTCGATGCTGCACTGACAGAAGCACGTCAGACGATTGCCGATGCAAAGTCTCCAGTGATTCTTGCAGGAGTCGAAATCCACCGGTTTGGCTTGCAGTCTGAAGTCATCAAATTCGCCGAGAAAAATCAGATCCCGGTCTGCACGACTCTCCTCGGAAAATCGGTTGTCAGTGAGCGTCATCCTCTGTACGTCGGACTTTATGAAGGGGCGATGGGGCGTCAACAGGTGACTGAGTTTGTGGAGAAGAGTGATTGTGTGGTCATGCTAGGAACGTTCATGACTGACATCAATCTCGGGATCTATACGGCCAAGCTCGATCCTGGTCGTTGTATTCTGGCGACGAGTGAACAACTGCGAATCGGGCATCATCATTTTCATGATGTCCGGTTGCAGGACTTCGTGTCTGGGCTACTAAAAGAGAAGTTGCGAAAGTCCCGAATCGAATTTCCGCCGCATCAGCCGCGGGTCGCTGCAGATCATCAGCCTTCTGATTCAATGACGATTGCCGCTCTGTTTGACCATATCGATCAGGTTCTTGAAGACAATATGATCGTGGTGGCTGACGTCGGTGATTCCCTGTTTGGGGCCTCGGATCTCACGATTCATAAGCACACGGAGTTTCTCAGCCCTGCTTATTATACCTCGATGGGATTTGCGATTCCGGCATCACTTGGAGTTCAGGTTGCCAACCGAAAATTGAGGCCACTGGTTCTTGTTGGTGACGGGGCATTTCAGATGACCTGTCTCGAACTCTCGACCATTGTGAGAGAAGGTCTGAATCCGATTGTTGTTGTGCTCAACAATAAAGGATACACGACAGAGCGGTTTCTGCAGGATGGGCCATTCAATGACATCCTGAACTGGAACTATCACCGGATGCCAGACTTGCTCGGGGCCGGTTGGGGCTTTGAAGTCAGGACTTATGGAGAACTCGTGCAGTCCATGAGGGCCGCGTTAGGCCATCGTGATGCATTCAGCATTCTCAACGTGCATCTTGCACCGGATGATATCAGTCCTGCTCTTTCGCGTCTGGCAGCCAGAATGGCAAAGCAGTTGTAATCGTCGCGTTGAAATAAGAACTGGAAAAGCAGCAATGGCGGCAAACAGGTCTGATGATCTGCTGCCGCCATTGTCTTATGTGCTGTTCTCTGTGCTGGCTCTCGCCCGACTCGCTACTTGGGTAACGGCAGAGAGACTTTCAACCCATCGCGTTCGGCGAATTTTTTGGTGGTGATGGTGATCTGCATCTTTGCGTCATCGAAGCAGGCAACCATTTCCTTCCCAGTCTCCTGATAGGTGTCGAGAATGTGCATCAGAGCCTGTTTCATTGGGACTTTGCCAAGGGTAAAGGTCTGAGGCATGTTCTTGGTGTAACCTGCATCCTTCAGTGCGTCGCCATCGACAAACAGTTTGACCTGAATTTCATCACACAGGAACTGCAGCACCGGTTCCAGTGGGGAACGATTAAACTCGGCGTCAACCGGAAGTTCGATGCGTCCGGCGATTGTTGGTGGGAGTGCGGCCTTCTTCATCCCGGTGTCTGCGACAGGTTTGGCCCCGAAGTTTGTTCGTGTCGCTTCATTCACCGTGAACAATGCAGCAAGGGCCAGATTCGGAGCCGCCTTTGTTGGCAGGACGGTTGTTAATGTGATGAGGCGACTGGCACGTTGGGAGACTGTGGACTGTTGAAACGCTTCCAGCATTGCCGGGAGACGTCCGATCAGTTTCTGGAACCGCACTTCGGCTGGCTGCATGCGAGCACACACATCTTTCCACAACTGCTCAGGCAGCTTTTTCAGTCGTGTCTGGAAATCCTTTTCCAGCGAGGCGGGGTTCTTGGCTGTCACCGATCTCAACCACACCTGAGAATGCAGATAGGGATCCGGGTGAATGGACCAGCCGATTGTTTCGACATCTGGCCCGACCCAGTCAAGCAATGCCGAAATAAGCGGTTGAGCTTCTTTGACGAACAGCACATTCTGGTGAATGTTCAGATCGCTGACGGTCCCGATAATGGTGAGCAGACGTTCTCGGTCGGTCTGCTTCAACTGTTCATTGATCCCTTCCGAAACTTCATAGTTTGGAGTGGTGATCCAGTGTTCCAACTCACTCGCCAGAGCGGCTGGGCAAATTGCGAATGTCTTCTCGTCGTGAATCAGGTATCCATGCTTGTCATCAACTTTGATGCGGAGATTCGGCTTCTCGGAAATCTCATACAGGTACTTGCCTGGGAACTCTTCAATCAGGTCTGAAAGTCGAGCTGGCTCTTTCAGGCGGACAACAGTACAGACCTGTGGGTCCATACCGCGGGGCCCGAGAATAATGCCGAAGATCACTTCCTCGATCTGTTGTGGTTCACGCCGGCAGTAAGTTCGAATCTGTTGCGCAAGCCAGTTGGTAATGTCATCTGTGAGGCTCGCACGCAGAATGCGATAGGTGATTTCATCTGACCAGAGTAATGCTGGCCGTAGATGAATCACGAGGTTGATTCCACTCGGGACCATCAGCAGCTGAATCGGTTCTCCTTTGGTTGGAGAAAACTCAGCGATCAGTTCGGGATTTCCTTCGAGGTCAGATCGACTGTACGCACCAGGCGGGGAGACCGCTTCCTTAGTTGCTTCGCTTTCGGATTTACTGGCGATTGCGTTTGTTTCCGCAGGCTTTGGAACCGGCGTTTGGTTCAGGTAGTACCCTGCTCCGCCAGCAATGACCAGAAATGCGACGATCCCTGCGATCGTTCCGGTCCAGTTTGTCTTCTTGCGGAGGTTCCTCTGTGCCAGGATTGGTGAGTGTTCAGCACCTAATCCAAGCGGACCTGGACCAGCTGGCGCGGCGAACGGGGTACCTGATGGAACAACTGGCTGACCTGCAGGAGGAGTAGCTGTGGTTGTTCCTGAAGGAGCCGGACTTTGAGCCGCAGGCAGAACGAACGGCCCCGGAGGTGTCAGAGCTTCGGTCGCTTTCGGATTGGTTGCGGCTGGAGCTGCGAAGGGATTGCCGCCTGCAACCGGTGCAGCAGGTGTCGGTGGAGCAAATGGATTCCCGACCTGCGCCGGCGGTGCGGCTGGTGGCAGGAAATCAAATGGAGATCCGGCCGCTGGTGCCGCTGGCTTTGTAAAATCAAATGGATTGGCAGGAGTCTTTGGGGGGGCCTGCGGTGTTGGCGGCGTGGGTTGCGCAGAAGGACTGCTTTGCGGTGTGGGTTGTTTCACCGAGCTGGGCGATTCGACAACTGCGGAATCGGAAGTCGAGGGGGCTTCAGGGCCGTCAGGATCGTTCAGGACGAACCGTTGTTTACATTCCGGGCAGGCCACCTTCTTGCCAAAGAGGGAGCGGTCTTTGATTTTGAGCTTACGGCCACATTTAGGGCAATGCAGTGAAACAACGTCTGACATGAAAGATTCAATCCGGTTTCCGCCGTGAAAGGCTTTCAATCCAATGCAACAGAACCAATGCTACAAACACCCCGGCCGACAAAGAGTCGATGAAGGGCCATTCTTATGTGTTGCCATTCCACCCGAAGATGAAAGGTCCACGCAACACGTGTTTGAGTGCATGAGGTTGAACACTGACCAGTATGCTCACCGGTCTTCCTGAATTCTATTCTATGCGAATTTCTATGGAATCTGAAAAGGTGCATCAGGAACCACTGTTCACTTTTTCCAGATGAAGACGACCGTTCTGGCAAATCCCTGACAATACAGGCGTTTTTTATTGCTCTTGAAGGACGAAGTCCCTTGTTCTCGGTACATTGTGGAAGTGACTGAAGAGAAATTGCCCTGAGAAAGTCACTTCCTCCAGCCTCCGAGCGATCGTCCAAAACATTTGTAATCGACGGGGATCGCGGGAGTTGCAGTGATTTCGAGACACGGAGTCAAATACATGCCAACTTCATCAATTTCCCGATTTGTTCCTCCTCAGCGTGTGTTGCTAGGACCGGGCCCCAGTGCAGTATCGGCTCAGGTTCTCTCAGCTTTGGCGGCGCCGACAATCGGGCACCTTGATCCGAAGTTCCTGCAAGTGATGGACGAGACGCAAACGATGTTGCGAGACGTCTTTCAGACTCGGAACCGCTTGACCATTCCAGTGAGCGGGACAGGCAGTGCCGGCATGGAAGCATGTGTTGTGAATCTGATTGAGCCTGGCGATCGATTTCTGGTTTGCGTGAACGGCGTTTTTGGTGGCCGCATGGCTGATGTTGCCGCCAGAGCCGGAGCGGAGGTGCGAAAACTGGAACGCCCATTTGGTGAAGTCTTTAATGCAGACGAGATTGCTGCCGCGGTGAAAGAGTTTCGTCCCAAAGTCACCGGGATTGTGCATGCAGAAACGTCCACCGGAGCGTTACAGCCGATTCCAGAGATCTCAAAAGTCGTTCATGATGGCGGTTCACTGCTTCTGCTGGATTGCGTGACCTCGCTGGGCGGTTTGCCAGTTCTGATCGATGAATGGGAAGTCGACGCCGCTTACTCAGGAACACAGAAGTGTCTGAGTTGTCCACCGGGGTTGGCTCCAGTGACATTCAGTGAGCGTGCCGAGAAATTGATGGATTCTCGAAAATCGAAGGTGGCCAGCTGGTATCTCGATATGTCGATGGTCCGCAATTATTGGAGCAATCAATCAAGGGCTTATCACCATACTGCCCCCATCAATATGAATTACGCACTCCATGCCGCACTGGTTTCTGTGCTGGAGGAAGGATTGCCTCAACGTTTTGAACGGCATCAGCGTCATCATCTGGCATTGCGTGCCGGGGTGGAGGCACTTGGCCTGAAGTTCGCCGTGCCAGAATCACACCGGCTTCCTGTGTTGAACGCCATTACGATTCCTGAAGGCGTGGATGACAAGGCTGTTCGTGCTGGTCTGCTGAATGAATTCGGAATCGAAATCGGCGCCGGGCTGGGACCAATGGCGGGAAAAACATGGCGAGTGGGTTTGATGGGAGAGTCGAGTTCTCCTGTGAACGTGCTAGTATTTCTGGCGGCTCTGGAAGCCTGTCTGGCGAAACAGGGAGCTCGCGAGTTGAACGGAGCAGGCGTTGCGGCAGCGAATGCGTTTTACGCCACGGT
>JBEBTF010000122.1:0-12149 GCA_040393865.1 Planctomicrobium piriforme
CAGACGCCAAAGGCTGACGACAAGCCTGCTGCAGCCACTCAGAATGAAGAGGCTGTGAAGAAACTGGCGGATGCAGGCGTGCATTTCACGAAGAACAAGGAAGGGCTTGTGACGGCAGCGGATTGCAAAAACGCTGCGATCACAGACGAGCTTGCAAAGCTCTTTGCCGGTCTCCCAGCTCTGTCAGTGTTGAGCCTGGAAAATGCTCAGGTAACCAACGCCGGGTTGAGTTTTCTCGAAGGCACTCCACAGCTGAAAGAACTGAATCTGCGTCGTTGCACCAATGTCGACGATGCCGGTCTGGTTGCGTTGAAATACGTGCCAAATCTTGAGCGGCTGCTGCTGTTGTACACCCGAATCACAAGTGCCGGTCTGGAACACGTTGCTCAACTGAAGAAACTCCGATTGCTGGATCTGCGTGGCTGTATGCAGGTGGGCGACGCTGGACTGACGCACCTGACCGGTCTTTCTGAATTGATCGAAATCAAGTTGCGTTCTTACTCGGTCACTGATGCCGGGATGAAGTCGCTCGGCGAATTGAAGAAGCTGCGAGGGATTTCACTCGAAGACTGTGGTGTCGGCGACGCCGGGATGGAAGCGTTGAAGCCATTGAAAGACCTGCGCAGCCTGAACGTCATGCGTACGGTCGTTGGCGATAAGGGCCTTGCAGCATTTTCTGAAATGGGGTTGATCGATCTGAACCTGCGAGACACTGCAGTCACCGGTTCAGGATTGTCTTCTTTGACTGGATCCAAAGGGACACTGAAAGCCTTGGATGTCAGTGAAATCCGCATCAGCAATGAAGGGCTTGTTCCGATTGCCGAGTTCACGAAACTGGAATCGCTCAACTTGTGGAACGGCAGTCTCAACGATGAAGGGGTCGCCCTGCTCGCTCCTTTGACTGAGTTGAAGAACATCAATCTGGAAGCCTGCCGTGAGGTGACATCGGATAGTGCCGATCATCTTGTGAAGTTCACGAAACTCGAATCGATCAACCTTGCTGAAACTGGCTTCGACGACGCCGGCCTGCAGATTCTGACCGGTTTGAAGAACCTGAAGAACATCACCGTCAGTCGCTCCGGGATTACTGACGCCGGCGTTGCGAAGTTCAAAGAAGCACTGCCAAACTGCAACGTGAAGCAGTAGTCGTATCGTGTTGATTCTGGAAACGCGGGAAGGTCCTGCCGGATTTTCCCGCTTTCACTTCAACAGATTCGCTTCGACAGTTCGACCGGTGATCGCCGGAAAAGCTCCTCAATTTTTTGACAGTCTATTTTGAGGCTGTCTGTTTCGATTGCCTGTATTTTTTGGTGGAAGAATGTCCACAGATCAGCTTGATCTCCAATCTGACCGAACCTGTCGTCTGATTACCTTGGGATGTAAGGTCAATCAGTACGAAACGCAGCTTGTCAAAGAAGCTCTTGAAAAGAATGGGTTTCGAGAAGCGGAAGAGGGAGAGAACGCAGATCTGTGTGTTGTGAACACATGCACGGTCACTGGCGAAGGGGATGCCAAGTCTCGCAAACTGATTCGCCAGTTGGCGCGTCAGAATCCCGGGACTCGCACCATTGTGATGGGGTGTTATGCCACCAGAGATCCCAAGGAAGTGGAAAAGCTCCCCGGGGTCTTCGAGGTTGTGACGGACAAACGCGAACTCCCGGATGTTCTCGCACGTCAGGGGGTTCACGATATCCCCAATGGAATCAGTTATTTCGAAGGACGCAAACGGGCGTATGTCAAAGTGCAGGACGGGTGCATCTTACGTTGCACCTACTGCATCATTCCGCAGGTGCGTCCGGGATTGCAGAGTCGTTCCCCTGCGGACATCGAAGAGGAAGTTCGGCGGCTCATCGACCATGGTCACCATGAGATTGTCATCACTGGAATTCATGTCGGGCACTTTGGTGTCGATACAACCCGAAAGAAGTCTGGTCTTCCCCCATTTCGTCTGTGGCACCTGTTCCGGCAGCTGGACAAGATTCCTGGCAACTGGCGGATGCGGCTTTCCAGTATCGAGGCCAACGAAGTTGACGAAGACTTCATGAAGGCTGCTGCTGATTGCGAGCATCTGTGTCCGCAGTTCCACCCTGCTCTTCAGAGTGGCTCAGATGGGGTGCTCACAAGAATGCGTCGGCGTTATCGAGTCGCAAAGTTTCTCGATAAGCTGGACCGGATGCGGCAGATTATCCCGAACGTTGCCTATACGACTGACGTCATCGTTGGCTTTCCGGGAGAAACGGATGCCGAGTTCGAAGAGACGCTGCGGACATGCGAACTCGCTCAGTTCATGAAGATTCATATCTTTCCTTTTAGTCCGCGTAGAAGCACTCCCGCAGCGACTTATCCAGATCAGGTTCATCCTGATGTTCGGAAAGAACGCATGGCCAGACTTTCAGTTCTGGAACGGGATCTGGCGGAACGATACTATGCAAAGCACGTTGGCAACTCGTTGCAGGTGCTTGTGGAACGGGTTTGTGACGAGCAGGAAGGAATGGTGGCCGGAACCGACCGGCACTACATTCCTGTTTGTCTCCCAGGGACAGCGGCAGATTTGGGAACATTTGTCACGGGTGTCGGTACGCACCCAACCCGCGAGTACCTGATGGCGCGAAGGTAAGAGATATGAAGTCGAACTTTTTCAAGGTTCAGCAGATTGGCGAAGTCGTGGTACTGACGCTGCTGCAGCCAAGATTAAGTGAGGAAGAAAACCTTGAAGAACTCGACTTCGAATTGCATTTACTGGTCGAAAAATCCCAGATACAGAATGTGATCATTGATCTGACGGCGGTGACGTACCTGACCAGTACTGCAATCGGCAAAGTGATTGGTCTTCATCGCCGCATGGTTCGTCAAAATGGGCAACTGATTCTGTGTTCGCTTCAGTCAGGAGTTGTCGACATCCTGAATGCGAGCCATTTGCTTGATTACTTTCGTGTCGTTCCTTCGCAGGAAGACGCACTGGCTTTGTTCTCCTGAATTCTGGACCGGATTGATATGTTACAGGCGGATCGCCCTGCTCCGTTAATTGCTATCGAAGGAATTGATGGCGCTGGTAAAGGAACTCAGGCTGCACAATTGCAGAAACGACTGGTTGCGGCAGGTTATCGTTCTGAACTGATGAGTTTTCCAAGGTATCAGTCAACATTCTTCGGTGCGAGGATTGGAGACTTTCTCAACGGGAAGTTCGGAACCCTTGATCAGTTGCCTCCGTTTCTGGTTTCGCTGCTGTTTGCTGGCGACCGGTTCGAATCTCGCGGAGTTCTGCTTGAAGCTCAGCAGAACAATGACATCGTCGTGCTGGATCGGTATGTCGCTTCCAATATTGGTCATCAGGCAGCGAAGGCTCCTGCTTCGGAACGTGAGCAGTTACGCGGATGGATTGAACAGCTTGAGTACGACATCTTCGGGCTCCCCAAACCGGGGCTGGTCATTCTGCTCGATATCCCTGTCGAGACTTCGCAGCAACTCATCCGCAGGAAACAGGCCAGAACCTATACGGATCAGGTTACGGATCTTCAGGAGTCTGATACGATCTATCTGGCTGCGGTTCGTGAAGTTTATCTGGCCTTGGCGGAACGCTCCCCAGATTGGATTGTTGTGCCCGTCACGAAAGACGGTGAGTTAAGAACGGTGGATGACATCTCAGATGAAATCTGGAATCGACTCCACACGGCCGGGCTTCTTCCGCAGATCTGATTTCGCGTCACAAGTACGCTTCAATGCTGAATGAACGAGTGTCTGCGTTCTTCAATGACGGTCTGAACTCCTGACATACGCACATCGGATTGACTGATATGACGGTCTCGAATGCCAAACGACTGCTGATTGACCAGCCGATGTCGGGAGCATTCAACATGGCCGTTGACGAACATTTGCTGAATGCCGGTCTGCAAGGGGCCGCTGCCCTGCGGTTTTATGAATGGGATGCGCCAACTGTTTCACTCGGCCATTTTCAGGCGGCGCAAGGACAGTTTGTTCCTCCGCGATTTACTGATCTGGCGGTCGTGAAACGACTGTCTGGTGGAGGAGCAATTCTTCACCATGCCGAGTTGACCTATTCGTGTGTCCTTCCCACATGGCATCCAATCACCCGAGACCCAGCGGAACTTTACGATCTGATTCATGAAGTCATTATCGACGTGTTGACGCAACGGGGGGTGCGGTGCCAGATGCGCGGAGACGCGGCCTTTCCTGATCAGTCGTTTCTGTGTTTCTCTCGCGGAGATTCCAGAGACATCGTGATGGGATCTCACAAGATTGTTGGAAGTGCCCAGCGTCGACGACAGGGAGTCATCTTGCAGCATGGCAGTATTTTGCTTAGACAGTCCGAGTTGGCTCCAGAGTTCCCCGGGATTCATGAACTTTCAGGGAAAGCGTTGACGGCTTCCGAACTCATTCCGTCATTGGCAACCGGAATCAGTCAGCGGTTAGGCGTTGAGTTTGTCACTGACGTGTTGTCGGAAGATGAGTTAAAGCAGATTGCATTAAAGTTAACTGAGTGCGTTCAGGCGTGAGTAAATTGTACGGCGAGTGAGTTCCAGGCGGAGTATTGGTTGAGAGAGCAGCAAATACTGGCGTATGGCGGTCTGGGGTTCAATTTTGTATCAGTTGCACCAGAGTGAGATTCGCATGACAGAACCGACGGCGTCAACGCCCGATTCGCGGAAAAAGGTGCTCATTACCGGGATCACCGGACAGGATGGATCTTATCTTGCCGAGTTTCTGGCTGATCAGGATGTGGAAATCTGGGGGCTGGTTCGTCGTCCGGTGGAACGAGACAGCTGGATCGATCATCTGATCTCTTCGGACGCAGCGGGAAATCCACCTCGGGTGAAGCTGGTCATGGGGGACCTGAGCGATTCAGAATCGATTCGTCAGGCGCTAACTCAGATTCGCCCTGACGAGATTTATCATCTGGCTGCCCAGTCTCAGGTGGCAAACTCATTTCAGAACGCGGCATTGACGGCTGATATCACAGCCATGGGGACATTGCGGTTTCTGGAAGCCATTGTTGAAAGTTGCCCTCAAACCCGATTCTATCAGGCCTCTTCCGCCGAGGTGTTTGGGGATGCAACCGAATCACCGCAAAGTGAGACGACCCCCTTTCATCCGCGAAACCCGTATGGGGTTTCGAAGGTGTTTGCCACACAGCTTGTGCGTTGTTATCGCGATTATTACGGGTTATTTGCTGTCAACGGGATCAGTTACAATCACGAATCACCGCGACGCGGGGCCTCGTTTGTGACTCGCAAAATTACGCAGGCAGCCGCCAGGATTTCCCTGAATCGTCAGGATTGTCTGACACTGGGGAATCTGGATGCACGGCGTGACTGGGGATTTGCAGGCGACTATGTGAAGTTGATGTGGCAGAGCCTGCAAGTGGCACAGGCGAAGGATTACGTGCTGGCAACGGGCAAAACGCATACGGTGCGTGATTTCTGCACGCACGCGTTCAATTATGTTGGTCGGCCATTAACCTGGCACGGATCAGGTTTAGACGAAGTCGGAAAAGACGAAAACGGAGTTGTCCGGGTGCGAGTGGGGCCCGAGTTTTACCGCCCTTTAGACCCGATGGTTTTGGTCGGAGATCCGGCGAAAGCGAAACAGGATCTGCATTGGGAATCCGAAATCTCGTTCCAGCAACTGGTCGAGATGATGAGTCAGGCGGATCTCGAACGCGAACGGCGTCTGGCAGCAAACGGAAATCCTGCCTGAGTCTCTTTGCTTGGGTGTGAAAACGGATGTACTGCGAAGAGACTTTCGTTACAATCTTCGACTCAACAGATTCCATTTCGAGCATCTTCCCGTGATTGATTCAATCTTTGGGAACGCTCTGAACCTCCAGATTCGGGATGAATGATGCCCGTTCGCGGCATTCGTGGTGCAATCAGCTGTTCTGAAAATACGCAACAGGCAATTCTTGAGGCAACTCGGGAATTGTTGCGAGAGATTATTGCCAAAAACGAACTGACTGACTTCGAAGACGTTGTCTCTGCAATCTTCACGACAACACCGGATTTGAATGCCTCATTTCCGGCAGAAGCGGCGCGCGATCTGGGAATGAATCAGGTCCCGCTGCTGTGCGCTTCGGAAATCGCAGTCCCGACTGGATTGCCTAAGATTATCCGCATTCTTTTTCATGTGAATTCAGAGAAACGTCAGTCCGAAATGGTTCACGTTTATCTGGGGGCAGCAAAGAATCTTCGCAAAGACATCAGCGAAGCACAGTAGTTGCGGTTCATCTCACGGGATTCGTTTTCTGGTCAGTCCCGAGAGTCGCTGCGCTGGTTTCTGCAATCTTACTGCTTCCGTTGTCCTCCCCTGCGAGACAGAAGCGGCCTATATGCTCGCGCCGTTTTCCTCTTGCAGGCGGTGTTTCAGTTTCAGGATTCGGTTCTGATCCACTTCGTCGGGATTGCAGTTTGTTAGTGCAAAATCGAGCGCAGTAATCGCTTCCTGAAACCGGCCTGCGTCAGTGAGGGCCAAAGCCCACTGGTAGTGGACCGTCGGGAGTGAGGGAGTCGCCTGCCGGGCATGGTCCCAAAGCGACAACGGATTACGCCACACCGGGAGATACTGCGCTGTTCCCCATGCCATCAGGCTGACGATCGTCGTGGTGAATGTGATCGCTGCGAACTTCTGAATCGCAGCCGTTTGGGGAAACAGTGAAACGAGCTTTTGCCCCAGTTGCTGCAATAGCCAGCCCTGTACCGCGAAGCATGGAACGCATGTCAGATAGAGATAGCGGTCATTCATCAGGGTTGTGAGGGGAAACAGATTCAGCATCGGGACCATGATCAACAGTGCTGAAATCCCTGCGAGTGTGATCAGCGGGACACGTTTTCTGATGCGGTACAGCCAGACAGTCACAATTCCCCAGCCGAACGCAGAAGCCGCGACAAGTCCTGCGATGCCAGTGGTCGGCGGGTTGTAAAGGACGCAGAGATTCTGTGGCCAGATCAGCATGGCCATGTACCGCCAGAGCAACGTCAGGTTGAGCGCGAACAGTTGGAACTTGCTCATGCCAATGTGCCCACGCAGTCCTCCGACGATGGTGATCTGTGCATTCATTGTGCTGAAAATCAGGATCAGACACAGCAGCGTTGGAAGAATCTGTCTGGCGATGGCATCGGAAAGGGACTTCCGGGCGATCAGGACATCGTAAGCCACAATAATAGGCGGGATAACAACAGTTGATGCTTTCGTCAGCAGACCGAGAATCAACCAGAAGATCCCCCAACCTTCCTGCTTCGATGTGCGGTCAGGCCGCATCCAGCAGAGAAAACTCGCCAGCATGAATGTCGAGGACAGCAGAGTCTTTCGTGATGAAATCCAGGCGACCGACTCAACCTGCACGGGATGGACAGCGAACAGCATGGCGACGCTGAAACTCAGCCAGTCGTTCCCGGTTAATCGTTTCATCAGGTGAAGAACCAGAATGGCATTCACCAGATGCAACAGGACATTCGTGACGTGGTATCCCGTCGGATGAAGTCCCCAAAGTGTGTGCTCGACGAGAAACGTAAAGATCGTCAGTGGGGCAAAGTTTCGGGCGACAGGTTCCGTTGCAATGCGAAAAAGATTCACCGGATGCCATGATCGAATCAATTCGTTCGATGTCAGGTACCAGGTGTCATCCCAGTTGAGGAGTTCAAACTGCAGCACAGGCAAATAGAGGATGAGAATTGCGAGAGTCAGGCCAGCCACTTGCCAGCAACTTTGCTTCCACCATGCGGACAGCCCTTGCGTCCAGGTAACAGCTGTGCTGACTGGAGATTGTGTGCCGTGATGATCGTGAGTTGATTCCGGATTCATTCGGGTGGGCAAAGGGCTGAATTCCGCGTACCTGAAACCTCATCATATTGAGGAAACCAGATCGGGTCACGTGATGGTTTTACGAAATGCCACCCAGCTCATAGTGAACGCTCGACTTTGCTCATTCCTGCGTTGTGTTTATTCGTGATCGGAGGATGTCGGATGATTCTGCTCTTCATAGAGCGGTAACGTCAGGATAAATCGAGTTCCTTTGCCAATTTCGCTTTCGACGCGAATATCGCCATGAAAGACGATGGCGAGATGTTTGACGATTGCCAACCCGAGTCCGGTGCTTCCGTTGGTGGCGGTGCGAGCTCTGTCGACGCGGTAGAATCGTTCGAAGATTCGACTCTGATGCTCTGCGGCAATTCCAATCCCGTTGTCTTCCACGGTGATAATCAGATTCTTGCCTGAGACCTCAGCATGGACGTCGACCTTGCCACCGTCGCGATTGTAATTGATCGCATTGACGACGAGATTGTCGATGATTGTGCGGAAGCCTGTCTGATCGGCCCAGATTCTTGGGCCAGTCCCGGTGCCGTTTGGATTGGCTGCTGAGCCGCCAGTGAATGTCAGAGAGATATTTCTGGAAATAGCGACCGGTTGATGCTGTTGAACGCTGTCCTGCAGCGACTGATGGACATCGATCGGCTGAAACTGAAACGCCTCTGAATGAGATTCGATTCTGGCGAGATGCAGCATGTCCCGAATGAGTTGTTGCAACCGGTCTGTCTGATCAATGATTCTGGAGAGAAACAGCTGACTATGCTCCGCGTCTTCAAATCCCCCATCCAGAAGAGTGTCGGCATAGACCTGAATCGAGGTCAACGGTGTCTTGAGTTCGTGTGAGACGTTCGAGACGAACTCTCGCCTCATTCGCTCCAGCCTGCGGACTTCTGTGACATCGTGGAGGACGAGGACAACACCCGGTTTCGGGGTTAGCGGAAGTTGAGTGACCGTAATTTCGATGATGGATTTGATTCTCTGTAACTCAAGTTCTCGGCGTAACTTGCAGTTTGCTTCAAATGCGGCGTCGACAATCTGCTCTAACTCCGGTTCTCGAACAACCTCCCAGACTGGGCGGCCACCGAAGCTGCGCGACTGGCAATCCAGCATCTTTCTGGCGGCATCATTGAAGTACAACACACGGCGTTCCGAATCCAGAACGAGAACCCCTTCAATCATGGTTCCCAATACCGATTGAGAGAGCGCGTTGCTTTGTCGGAGTTCCTGATTCGCGTTGATCTGTCGTGTCATTTCTGATGAGACGACATCTCCAAGCTGATTCAATTCCGCTGCGATTTCCCCGAACGAGTCGTTGGGACGGAAGCTTTTGAGGGCCTGTCCTCGCTGACCGGTTGGAAGGTGCTTCTGCTGATTGCGAATCACGCTCAGGAAGTCGGTGTGTTCACTTTGAACATGCCTGATGATGCTCTTGCCGATCAGAGCGGCGGTCATCAGTTGCAGCCCCAATGCAATCACGGTTCCGATCCACCACCAGGTGATGAAGAGAGAGGTCACGCTGCAGATAAACAGCATTACGCCTATCAAAAGGAAAACTCGTCGTGCAAAGCTCAAGGGGGCCATCAACCGGGTTCCGTGGATTCATTTGTCATGCCCAGACCAGTCAGTCCAGGAACATGTTTTCTTGCGTGCTGACGGCGAACGAATCGTCATGCGCCATCAGGGCTCGCGGAACGTATCCGACGGGCCTTCCTGTTGTCGATTCCCTCGCGTTTTAGAGGCGGTGTCTATTCAAATTCATACGCCAGATTTCTTCAAATCTTAACGATATTCCGGCGTTCTGGTGGGACGTTTTATGAGACTCGGACAACATGTGCGAAGAGAAATTGTTTTCGGAACAGACGGGCTTTCCCATGTCTGAGAGAGGAAAATTTGCTAAAACTCTGGAAAAACCGCATTCGCGGCATGAAATGAGGCGATTGGTGAGTAGCGATTCCCGGAATTGAAATTGACGATGAGAATTTGAATCCTCTTTTGATATGCTTCACGCTTCACATCAGTGCATGTTGACTGTGATTTTCCCGTAGTGAGTGACTTTCCGGTATCCTGTTCAAGGTTTTGATTCATGCGAATGAGCCGCCTGCTCGTGCTGACGACGCTGACCGCGATGGTCGCGTGTTTTTCGTCTTCTACTCCTCTGTTGAACCGATCGGCGCTCGGGGCTGACGCACCTGCTGCGAACGCTTCACAGATTGAACGAGGGAAGTATCTGGCTCACGATGTTGCGATGTGCGTGGTCTGCCATTCTCCTCGCACCGAAGAGGGGAAGCTGATCGAAACTCGCCTGTTTCAAGGCGGCCCGATTCCGGTCAATGTGACCGTGAAGGGCCAACCCTGGGCGACCTATGCTCCAAACTTGCGATCCATTGCGGAGATTTGGGGAGAAGAAGATCTCGCCAAGTTCCTTCAGACCGGTGCGGTTCCTCATGGAGTTCGCCCAAAACTGCCGATGCCTCCATTCCGCATGAATGAAGAAGACGCAAAAGCGGTTACGGCTTATCTGCGATCTCTCAAGAAGTAAGATTTGAACGATCTGTAAATCAGTTTGTGTTTGCCGGGGAACGATTCAGTTCCCCGGCCTCTTTTTTTACCAGCGTTTCTTCTGTCCGTCGAAGGTGTTACTTGTCAGGTTTGAGCTTCGTTGACGGTGCTCATTTATTGACGTGCGGGTGAGATTCAACTTTGTGAATTGAACTTGAAGGCTCGCACGTAATGTGGACCAATTAGGGGCCCAAGATGGCTGGAGAATCTTCTTCCGTCCTCAATCGTTGGCAGCTTCCGGCGTTTTATGTTCTCTTGCTGGTTGCCGCCGTCTTCACGTTTTGGGGGATTCGCCTCGCTGGAGAAGCTGAGGTTGCCAGTCTTTCGTCAGCTGTGAATGCTGCTACTGCCGGGACGTCGGCGAAGAAGACTCCCGAAGCACTGAACTCCGTCTTGTTGCATGTTCTGGCAACGCTGACAGCAGTGATTGTTCTCGGACGTGTTCTTGCGGTTGGATTTCGTCTCATCGGCCAACCCAGTGTCATTGGCGAAGTTGTCGCTGGCATTTTGCTCGGGCCATCTGTCCTGGGGGCAATTTCTCCTGAAGCGATGCACTTACTCATCCCCGATGCGACGACGGATCCTCATGGACGTGTTGTGGCCGCAATGGGGATCGTTTCACAGATCGGGATCGTGCTCTACATGTTCATTGTGGGGCTGGAATTGAATACCACGATGCTGGTGAAATCCGCCCATGCGGCGATTGCGATTTCACATGCGAGCATCATCATTCCATTTATCGCGGGGACTGGTCTCGCGTTGTGGCTGTTCCCGCAATTTGCTCCTGGGGCGACGTCATTCACCAGCTTTTCCCTGTTTCTCGGTGTGGCGATGGCAATTACCGCGTTTCCGGTTCTTGCCAGAATTCTGACTGACCGACGGATTGAAAAGACTCGACTGGGAGTGCTGGCGCTCAGTTGTGCAGCGACCGATGATGTTACCGCGTGGTGTCTTCTGGCGTTGGTTGTTGGAGTCGTTCAATCAAATGTGACCGGAGCCATCTGGGTGATTGTGCTGACTTCAATTTATCTGGCGGTGATGTTGCTGCTGGTTCGCCCGTTTGCTGTGAGACTTTTGAGACGCGATGAACGGCACGTTCCCAGAGGCACAATTCCAACTTTGTTTGTGGCCGTTCTGGCATCTGCATTCGTGACGGAAGCAATCGGGATTCACGCTGTCTTCGGAGCATTCTTGATCGGGGCAATCATTCCACACGATCTTCCGATCACGAAGTCCATTCACGACAACCTGCACAATGTTGTGACGATGTTGTTTCTGCCTGCATTCTTTGCGATGTCCGGAATGAATACGCAGATCGGGCTGATGAACAACTTGGAACACTGGCTGATTTGTGCTGCGATAACGGCTGTCGCGACGATCGGAAAATTTGGCGGAACATTCATTGCAGCCAAAATGGCTCAAATCAGCACACGGGATGCTTCGATTCTGGGGGTGTTGATGAACACCCGAGGGTTGATGGAATTGATCGTCCTCAACATTGGGCTCTCTTTGGGAGTGATCTCCCCTGTCCTCTTCGCCATGATGGTTCTGATGGCGATTGCGACAACCATGATGACCGGCCCTGCTCTGTCGATTCTGTGGCCGAAAGAGGAACGGAACGCGGTCGCCTGATTCCGAGCGGATTCTTCCGGTCAGACAGGGAGATCAGTTGGCATCGATTGAGGCCGTCTCGGAACGCTCATTAGAGCACTTCCAGAAATCATTTAGCGAATCTGGCACGCGGGATTCAATGTTTCTCCTATTGAGAA
>JBEBTF010000123.1:0-12028 GCA_040393865.1 Planctomicrobium piriforme
AGATTCGCCTCACGATTTCTGGAAGTGCTTTGAGCCGACCCCTCTTTCAAGAGGTTCCACAAAGGTCGATGCAGAAAAAGCAGCAGGGCGTAACCTCATTGGCTACGCCCTGCTTTTGTTTTCACCTGATCTTGACGCCCAAGCCAGATTCGCTGGGCACTCGCTCTTCAACGGTTACCAGAAGAGCCATTTCTTTTTCTTCTTCTGCAGCGGCTGTTCTTTGGCCTCGGATAATGGCGCTGGGGGACGACCGATTTCAGGGTCGGAGTGAATGATTTGATTTTCAGGCAGAAGGACACAGCTTAAAGAACCACCTTCACCGCCAGTGGTATCGACCAGCAGGCGTTTCTGACCAATGGTCACCTGAGGAACGCGAACGTGTCCTGAGACCACGATCTGCTCGCAGTCTGCAGGAGGTTCCTGAAAAGTAAATGAACGGGAACAGAGCCATTGAGGGCGACTCAATGTGACATCGCGTTCTCGCAGGATTTCCCGTTGGATTTCAAAAGGGACCGAGGCGTCGAGTCCGGCATGCACAAAAAAGTAATCAGGGTGCTCAACGCACCAGGGAATGTCTGAGAGTAGCTTCTGGTGATCTCCCGGCATTGCGCTCAGGAGAGCTTCAAAGTTCCCAACGTCATCAATCCCGTACGAGCGAAACGTGGGCCCGCAGCCATAGTGATCCAGCCAACGGCCACTCCAGTCGCAATAATCGGGAGTTTCCACAAGATTTAAGGCGGCTCCCATCGCCAGCTCATGATTTCCGCAAATTAGAGTAGTGCGCGCGTGTTCCTTCCCGAGTTGAAGGAACATTTCAATTGCCCCTTTTGGATCTGGCCCCCGGTCAACCAAATCGCCGATAAAGACTATCCAGCGGTCTTGATAATCGGAACGAGAACGGAGTTGATCAAGGACACGCCCGAGCTGATCGATTTGCCCATGTACGTCGCCAATGACGGCCACTGGTCCAGAAATCTCTCGAGCAAGTTTCAAAGATAGCTCCTTACAAACAACATTTTCGGGGGAAATACCCTCATAGACACAAGGATTCCCGTGTCAAACATCTCTTAGTATGTCCCAGCCTCACTGGCAAACATGAATGACTGAAAATCCAGTCGCGCCATATCGCCGGAGATTTCTTCAACAGCACATCCCCAAAGGAAATGCGACCGGAGCGCTCCAGCTGAAGAAATGACGTTTTAGAGATTTTCCCATTTCGGTCAAAGAGAGATCTAAGTCCCCTTTTGTTCCCAACCGTCCCATCAACTTCGTTCATTTTGCGAAAATGGGTAATTTGCAGTTTCGCGGGGAATCTGGCTGATGTAGTCTGGATCAAGACAAGTTTCGACTGATTTGAACTTGTTCGATATGGCATAACCGTAACAACTTGTGTAACTTTCGCATGCGGATTTGACGTCTCATCAAGGATCTGAGGGGAGTCATCCGTTTCCCGCGCATCAAATTGCGTAATCGTTCAGTTGAGAATCGACTATTCGAGATTTCGTCATCTGAACCGTCACGACGGGGACGAAAGACCAGCGGAATCATCCGGTTCTGACTTTACGGATTACACAATTTGGGTGTTATTTTGGCACCAGATGCACCTTATTTATTAAGGGGGAAATAACACAGGATCGCCGCTGTGTTTTTGTTTCGATCACCAAGTCCCGTGAAGATCACAGGGATTGTGGAGGCCTGTATGAGCTTTTCCGGCACCGTTGTTGCAAGTCATGAAGACAAAACGACCATTGGTCGCCTCGAAGATTTTTCAGCTAACCCTCTAACTTTTCTGCGACGCTTATGGCAGAGCCACGGCGATGTGGCGTTGTTTCAGTGTGGACCCCAGAAGATTCACTTCGCATTTGATCCGACATTTGTCCGTCAGGTGCTCGGGGATTCACAGCGTTTCCATTCCCAGTTCTTCGCAGTGCGTGGCCCGCGGAATTCCGCTCAAAGACGTCTGACAAGTGGCCTGCTGACCATGAACGGCGATGGTCACAAGCAACAGCGACGGATTGTCATGCAGGTCTTCCAGAAGAAGGCTGTTGCAGGCTACCACGACGCAATCGTTCATCATGCGGTGAAGTTGCTGAACCGCTGGAGTCAGAAGACGGACTGGGACATCTCCGCCGAGATGACCAGATTCATGCTGCAACTGACCAGCAGCATCCTCTTTGGTTTCGACATTCCGGACCTTGCGATTCGCGTCGGTGAATTGACCGAACGCTGGGTCGACTTGAATCATCAGGTTGGGTTTGAATCCTTTGATCCTGATACGCGCGATCCGCAGAAGTATGAGGAATTGCTGAGCGCTGCCGAGGAACTCGAGATTGCGATTCGCAAAATGATTCAGTTGCGAATTGAGAATCGTGGGACCGGGGACGTGCTTTCTCTGCTGTTGAATGCTCATGAAGAAGAAGGCCGCATCACAGAAGATGAGTTGATCGGTCAGATTGCCCTGCTCTTCGGGGCTGCCCATCTGACATCATCACATACCTTCACTTGGGTTCTGTTCCTGCTGGCACAGCATCCGGAAGTGATGGCCCAGCTTCATTGTGAACTCAAGGAGACGCTAAACGGGCGGCTCCCGACTCAGGATGACCTTGGACGGCTGAATTATCTGGAAATGGTCATCAAGGAGAGTATGCGAATTCTCCCGGCTTCTGCGTATTCACAGCGAGTTGCCGCCGAAGATATGACGCTTGGACCGTTTCATCTGAATCGTGGTTCCATCGTGATTTTCAGCCAGCTCATCACGCACCATATGCCAGAGCTGTTTGAATCGCCTGAGGATTTCATTCCAGAACGCTGGGACAGAATTTCGCCTTCTCCTTACGCTTACTTCCCATTCGGTGCGGGTGCCAGAATGTGTGTAGGCGCGACGCTGGGGATGATGCAGTTCAAGATTACTCTGTCCATCCTGCTCTCACACTTGAAATTCACACTTGTTCCTGGTTGCGAGATCAACGCAAAAGTTCTCTCGACCATGTTGTTCCCGGACTCAGAAGTTCCTGTTCGGATTGAAGCGAACGACGGCCAGTTCCAGAGCGTCCCTGTTAAGGGGAATATTCACACGCTGGTGAATGTTCCACTTCCACACACTGCGGACGCCCAAATCGCATCGTTCCATTCATCAGAACTGCCACCAATTCCAACTCAAACCGCAAGCCGTTGTCCAATGGCAGGGTTAGCCGTACCGGTTGCCAGAGAGCCAGCCCGTTGCCCTGTCACGATGGTCAACGGACTCCCGGTCTTGAGTGAATTCTAGAGCGGTTCCAGTCTCGATCAGAAAACGACACTTGTATCTGGCACGCGGCAGTCTTTTTCTTTTTAGAAGACTGCCGCGTTGCTGTTGATAGACAGTATTGGTGGGGCAGCACTGGCCGAACATTCTACCGCGACACTTGCTCGAACAATTGGGACTCGGTGCGCGCTCCAAACGGGAGTCGCTCCCAACTGAACAGGCAGCGGGCGGCGATGCGTGCCTTTTTCCAGCACGAGAGTCGAATTCGCCGGGAGAAGACGTCGTAATCCGCGCGTTCGATCTGCTCTAGCAGAGAGCTGTAGAGTTCAAACAGCCCGCGATAGATTTTGCGTCCTTCAGGGGAAAGTCGGTGCCGCAATGGAATCGCTGCGTCGTAGTAGCTCCAGGCACGTTGCACCTGAAATTTCATCAGCTCACGAAACGCTGCGTTGCGAACCCCGGCTTTCAACTCCTCTTCTGAATAGCCAAAACGCGCCAGCTCATCAGTTGGGAGATAGACACGCCCATTGGCCGCGTCTTCTCCAAGGTCACGCAAAATATTGGTAAGCTGAAACGCCGTTCCACAAGCGATGGCCGATTCCCGCGGCTCAGAATCTTCAAATCCCCAGATTCGCAGGCAACTCAACCCGACGACGCCAGCCACCTGATAACAATAGTGTTCAAGCTCTGGAAACGTCTTGAAGGTGCGAGGCTGCAAGTCCGAACGAACTCCTTGAATTGCCTCGTATAGATAGGCCTCTGGAATCTGGCGCCTCATTGCCACATCTGCCAGAGCCGTCAACTCGCGACTCGCGACAAATTCACCGTGAAGAGCCGCCGTTAGTTCCTGCTGCCACCGATCAAGCTGTTCAATGCGGACCGGCACCGGAACCAACGGATCGTCGCTCAAATCATCTGTCCGTCGCATGAATGCGTAGAGGACACACATTTCCCGATACATCGGCTTGGGAAGAAGCCGGAACGCCACAAAGAAACTGCTGCCACTCTGCCGCGAAATCTTCTCGCAATGGGAATAGGCCAGATCCAGATCGGACCGCATATGACGTGCCTTCATTTCCGCAAAACGAGGGAGGAGTCGACAAAATCGGCCAACAGGTCAATTTGTTGCACCTGCCAGTTCAGGCTCGAAACAGAATAATCAATACAACGGAGTGAATCGAACCAACCAGAATGCTCACAGCACCGGCATCATACCGGGATCGCTCAAATCTGTCTCGGCGTTTTTGCGAAATTGACACGAAAGAAACCGCCTTGAAGTGGGTTATGAAAGAAAGCGTTCACCCAAACCGCATTGATGTGATCGCCTCTGAACTTGTTGGTCAGCACAACATCGCGGGCACCGGAATATCCACGATTCTCTGAGAAATTGAACACGAAACAGATTTGCGTTGTCCACAATCCGACTATGCAGCCTCGCTGAGTCTGCATACTGGTCATAACCGGACGGGGAACAAAAGCAGGGAAGGAACAACAGATATGTGGTCAGGAATCGTCCCAAACTGGGACCGTACCGCAGCTTCAGAGATGCTGTGAAACCTGCCTTCCCGGCCTGACATATCAAGAAGAGTCAAGATATCGTTTGAATTTCAGGCACCGAAAACAGTAAAGTGAAATTGAATCTGTTCACTTTACGGAACACCTGAAATGTTTCGTAAGCATCAGTCCTGACTTTGCGAACCTGTATCGAACTCAGGCTCGCAAGTTAGACTGAGCAAGTGGCAGATCCATACAAAATGTCATCAGCAGCTGAATCCCCTGAATCCTGATCAATTTCCTGCGTTTCCAATCCCATTCAACGGATCAGCGCGGCGAGAACGTGAACCTTTCCAGCACGATCAAGTGAATTCACTGTTCAGGTGATGCACCATACTAAAGAATGGCAGATTCTCTATCATGCAGTTTCTCCCACACAGACGACCGGCATGGCCAACCAGGCGACTGCTGACTGCGATAGCTCTTTTTCTGGGAATCGCCGGTTCATCTCAGCAGGTCTTTGCAGCTGAACCATTTCTTGAATTCCTTGATGGGCTCCGCACCCGCGGCTATTACGATTCCGCGCTGCTCTATCTGGACCAGATGGAGGCGAGCAAAACGCTGCCGGAGGACGCACGCAAAGTTCTTCCATTCGAACGGGGGCAAACCCTGCTCGAAAGCGCAAAAACACTTCAGAACCTCGACTCACAGCGCAAACAACTCGATGCTGCTCAGGCAGCGTTCGAAGCGTTTGTCAAAGCGTCTCCAAACCACGAATTTGCTGGCCGAGCTAACACCGCTCGTGGGCAGATTCTGATGGAGAAGGCCAGAGTCGACATCTGGGATGGCGATAAACCATCAAATGAAGGGAACCGCGCAAAGCTGCGTCAATCTGCGCGGAATGCAATTGCGAGTGCACAAAAGATCTTCGAGGAAGCGAAGAAACAGCACGAGGCGACCTGGCGGAAATTCCCAGCTTACATTCCTGAGGAACAAAAAGCCGAACGCGCTGCACGTGACGCTGCTGAAGAACAGTTCATCCGATCGCAGCTTGATCTGGCCCAGTGCACCTACTGGAATGCTCAGACATACGACAAAGGCAGCCCGGAACGCAAGAAACTCTTGCAGGATGCTGCCATTGCATTCGAAGTCATCCACCAGAAATACCGTAGTCAGTTGGGCGGTCTGTTCGCTCGTATCTGGCAGGGAAAATGCTTTGAAGAACAGGGAGATGCCGAAGGAATTCGAATCGCGTTGGGGATCTATGGGGAGATTCTTGAGCATGAAGGTTCGACTCCCGCAATGCGCAATCTGCGGGACCGTGCTTTACGATTCCGCCTGATCTGTTTGAACACTACCCATCGCAACGACTACCAGCTCGTCATTCAGGAAGCCGAGCAATGGCTGAAAGAGGCACGGGAGCGAGTCCGCACTGATGTTGGTCTGGGAATTCAGTGGGAACTTTGTCGCGCACAGGAAGCACTGGGAACCGATCGGAATATTCCAGAAGCAACTCGTAAGAACTATCTGACTCAGGCTCTGAATCGCGCCCGAAATATCAATCGATACCCTGGGGAACTGAAGAATCCGTCATCAGGGTTGATTCAGCGAATTCTGGTTCTCATGAACCGAGATCCGTCCGACCCCAAAGACTTTGATACAGCCTATGGGAACGGCGGCCAACTCTATGAACAGGTTTCGGTCGTGAATTCGCAGATCCGAAAGCTGCAGGCGGAAGGCAAGCAAAAAGAAGCCCTCGCCCAATACGAATCATTGATGGCCACGAGCGCCGAAATGACTCGGATGTACGATCTCGCCCTGAAGCTGGCTCAGCCTGCTTCTGACCCATTGATGGTCAATACCGCACGTCTGCGTCTTGCTTATGGATACCTGCTGCAGAAACGTGACTATGAAGCCGCAATCATCGCGGAAGACCAGATGTTGCGGCACGGGGACGAGAACTCTGAGTTCGCCAAAGAAGCCGGCTTTCTGATGATGGCTGCCTTTGACCATGCCTATAGTGCGGCTCCAGAAGGACAACGTGACTTCGAAGAACGTCAGGTGATTGCCGCAGCAAATCAGATTTGTGATCGCTGGCCAGAGTCCGACCGCGCGAACGATGCCAGAAACACTGTCGCCAAGATTTTCTGGAACAATAACGAACTGCTGACTGCAGCCGAGTGGTGGCAGAAGATCCCCAAAGGGACAGCTCAATACGCCGATGCACAGGTTCGTGCAGGGAAAGCGTTCTGGCGTCAGTATGTGACTGCGGTTTCCAATGCAGAAGAATCCGCTCCCAAGGCGGAAGATCTCAACAAGTGGAAAGAAGCGGCGATTTCGCACCTGACCACCGGGATCAACGAGGCACAGAAAACGGTGCCAGCTGGAACTCCGCTTTCGGATGACTTGATCGGCGCAAAACTGACTCTGGTCAACATTCGCAACCTTGATGGTCTGTTCGAGCAGAAAGATCCGAAGGGACCTCCAGGATCGTTGGATCTGTTGCTGAAAGATCCTCATCCAGTGCTGAAGGCTGTCGACGTTCCGAAAGGACAGAAACGCCCGACTGATCCGGCCAAAGCGACCAGTCGCCAGATGGCCAGTTTCGCTTACCAGCAGTTGCTGCGAGCTTATATTGGAACCAACAACCTCGAAGAGGCAAACAAAGCCAGAACCAAACTGGAAGAAGTTGCTGCAGGGGGCGATGAAGCCGCACTGACACAGGTGTTCGTTGATTTCGGTCGCGAACTGGAGCGGGAACTGGACCGGTTGCGTCTGGCAGGCGACACCAATCGTCTGAACAGCGTTCGTGCTGGCTTTGAATCGTTTTTGAATGACCTCTTGAAACGTAAGGAAGGACAGACGCTGTATTCCTTGCTGTGGATCGGGGAAACGTTTGGAAGCCTTGCAGAAGGATCATCCGACAACCCGGCCAAAGCAGAGGACTTCTACAAGAAAGCGGCGGGAGCGTATCAATCGATCATTGAAAGCGCTGCTAAAGATCCGAAGTTCGCGACGGCACCGCAGATCACCGCCACCAAGCTGCGTATGGTCAATAGTCTGCGAAATCAAAAGGACTTCCCCAAAGCACAGGAAGTCATCGTTGAGGTTCTGAAAACCAGTCCAAACGCACCGGATGCCCAGTTTGAAGCCGCACAGCTCTATCAGAGTTGGGCTCAGGCAACGGGAGAAGCGGACAAGTTCAATATCGCGCTGTATGGGCAGAAGACTCCAGAACATATTTGGGGATGGACTTACACCGCGCAGTCATTGCAGCAGGCTCTCTTCCGACAGAAAGAAGAGCGAATTGAGAAGCTGCACTTCGACGCACGCTATAATCAGGCGGAAGCCGAGAAGCTGTTCGGTCTGGCGCTGAGCGATGTTAAGGAGTCACGTCTTCACTTTGATCGTGCTCTCTCGAATATCAACAGCTTTCAGCGAGTTTCAAAACGCTGGCCAGACGAAGAGTATCAGCGTTTCAATGCCCTCTATCGTTCGGTTCTAGCCGAAATTGGTGAGCCGGTCATTGATTTGCCTCGCGAACTTGCCAGCACAGAACCTTCTTCACAGGCTCCAGCGCAGGCAAACAATCAGCCTGCTGCAGCTGATACGACCTCTCCACAGACAGCAGCTCAGGCTCCAGCCGCTGCGGCTCCCAAGAAGGAAGAGGGAAGCCCAGCGATGATGATTCTGATCCTTGTCGTTTCATGTGGCGGAGCGATTGGTGTATGGATCGTTTCGCAGAAAATGCGTAAGAATCAGAAACACGCGTCGATCTCAACGGCAGGGGGAGAACCGGTTCTGCCGCCAGCAGGAGCCAGTTTTGCTCCTCCAGCTGTTGGACCTCCTCAAATTGGTCCAGGTCACTCGGCTGGTCATGCCAAGAAGCACTCCGAGCCGGCAGGCCCAGCTTTCCCATCGTTTGACTCACTGACAGAATCCGCTCCTGCTGCCAGAAAACCTGCTCCGCGACCTGTTGCTCCGGCAACTGCAACCGCAAAGCCGGCGGCACCAAAGCCAGCAGCAACGGCAGCCAAAGTTGCTCCAACAGCAGCGAAACCTGCAGCGCCACGTCCAGCGGCGGCTCGACCTGAAGGGCAACCACGCCCGGTCGCCAAGCCTGGTGCACCGACCGCAGCTCCAGCGCCAGGGGCTGGTCAACCAGTTGCAAGAAAGCCACAAGCTGCTCCGGGGGCGGCTCAACCGTCCGCATCAAGACCAGCACAGCAACCAGCACAGCCAGGTGCGGCGAAACCGCAGCCAGCAGTGAGTAAGCCCAAGCCACCAGCCGGGGACTCTTCATCCCCAGCTCCGCGGCCACCGAAGTCAGGGAATCCACCGACACCGCCGAATCCATTTGTTTCATAACTGAAACATTGCGGTCATTAGCTTCTCTGAGAATCGCAATTACGAATTCAAAGACCGAACAGGTCCCGGTTTCATTCGCATGACTCATCAAACGTTCAGGTCAAACACGATGACACGTTTTCGCTTCAATCTGATGGTCTTGTCCTGCATCGCACTGACATCGGCCACATTGCAGGCAGCAGACCTCGACACCGTGTTCAAACGCGGCGAATCCCGAGGGTTTGCTGGTCAGATCACTTCCATCACCAAGACGGAAGTTGTTGTCACACAAAAGGTCGGAAATAAAGAAGAGAAGATCCCGGCGAATGAGATCGTCAAGGTCGAGTTTCAAGGGGAACCACCAGTACTGAACCTTGCCCGCAGCAATGAGAACTCTGGACGTCTCAACGATGCGATGGCCGGATATCAGGAAGCGTTTGCAGCAGGTGGGTCTGAAAACCTGAAAGCAGAAATCAACTTCCTGATGGCTCGAACTCTGGCGAAAATGGCTCAGGCAGATCCGGCTCAAGCGCCGGTGGCCATTGAAAAGCTGAATGCCATTTCGAATGCAGGGCGTGATCACTACCGGTTCTATCCTGTGCAGCAATTGTTGGGCGAAACCGCATTGCTGGTGCATGACCATCCGAATGCAGAGTCGGCATTTGATCGCCTGCAGCAGGCTCCATGGCTGGACATGCAGATGGCTGGCAAGAATGGAACCGCACGATCACTGCTGGATCAGAAGAAAGTTGATGAAGCAAAAGCGATCTTCGATTCAGTTGCCACTTCAAAAGCGACATCTCCTTCCGAGAAGTACCGCCTCCTTGAAGCAATGCTCGGGCAGGCTCAATGTCTGCAACTGAAGAATGATTCAGCTCAGGCAACCGACGTTCTCCAAAAAGTGGTCGCAGAAGCAACCGCAAACGACAGTCGAGTCCTCGCTCAATCGTATCTGCAGTTGGGAAATGTCCTTTCGCTGGACGTTCAGAAAAACAAGGAAGCTCTGTTGGCATTCCTGCATGTCGACGTCATTCCATCACTGGCGGCTGAGTCTGACCTCCATGCAGAGGCCCTGTATAATCTGGCGAAGTTATGGCCAGCTGTTGGTCAACCTGCTCGCGGGGCAGAAGCTTCTGCCAGACTGCAACAGGACTATCCGACCAGCGAATGGGCGAAAAAACTGGGCGAAGCTCAGTAGAGTCGAACTTCCTACGTCAAAACGACGCTGGAATCCTGTGTTCGGAAATGGCAGCCGCGAATCTCGCGGCTGCCTGCGTTTTTTCTACCTATCCATTATGATCCAGAGCGGATTGTTTTAGACCGTTTCGGTCTATCATGTGGTCGCGCAGCAGCCTTCTCTGGAGAAGAAAAGCTGAATCCCGCGTGCCAGAGGGGCTACACGGTTTCTGGAAATGCTCTAGGATATGTCCCTGCCGTTATTCGCATTCTTATCACCTGAACGACGTCAAGAAGTGCCCAATGTCTTTTCCTGCAGTTGAAACGCAACTCGAAGTTCTGATGCGTGGAGTTGAGAAGGTTGTTCCAGAAGCCGAGCTCAAGGAAAAGCTGACCAAAAGTCGCGATACCAACACTCCTCTTCGGGTGAAGTATGGCATCGACCCAACTGCGGCAAACGTCCACCTGGGGCATACGGTTCCACTGCGGAAGATGCGTCAGTTTCAGGAGCTCGGACATCAGGCAGTCATCATCATCGGGAATGCAACCGCGATGGTCGGTGATCCCAGCGGGCGTGATGAAGCCAGAAAGAAACAACTGACCGCAGAGGAAGTCGAAGCCAACGCGACATATTACTTAGATCAGGTTGGAAAAGTTGTCGATCTCTCAAAAGCCGAAATTCATCGTAATGGTGACTGGTTCGGGAAAATGGGGCTCGTCGACATTCTGCAACTCTGCGGGAAAGTCACAATTGCACAGTTGCTGACTCGCGACGATTTCGCAAAACGAATGGCAGCAGAAGCCCCGATCTTTCTGCATGAGTGCTTGTACCCGGTCATGCAGGCCTGGGACTCTGTCGTGATCCGGTCTGACATTGAGCTTGGCGGCACGGAACAGCTCTACAGTTTCATGCTCGCTCGCGATTTGCAGAAGACACAAGGACTCCCACAACAGATCGGGATGATGTCTCCGATTCTCGTGGGAACCGACGGCACGCGCCGCATGGGCAAGAGTCTCGGGAACTACATCGGCATCTCGGAAGCGCCTTACGAGATGATCAAGAAGTTCATGCAATTGCCAGACGCAGTGATGCGCATGTTCTTCGAACTGCTCACCGATATCCCGATGCAGGAAGTTGACACGATTCTGGCAGGGCATCCCAAGGAAGCCAAGTTTCGACTCGCTGAATCGATCATCACGGAGTACCACGATGCGAGCTCTGCAGCAGAAGCGGTGCAGCGCTGGCAGAAAGAGATTGGCGAAGGCTCACTTCCAAGTGACATTCCAGAAGTCACACTCTCCCGATCCCTGTTGAATGAAGATGGGTGTGTTCAGGCCGCTCAGCTTCTCAAGGAAATCGGGCTGGTGCCATCAACGAGTGTCGCGATGCAGCGGATCAAGGGGGGAGCGGTTTTCGTTCTCAATGGCGACGAAAAAGAGACGATTGCCGACAAGGCCACTTGGGTGAAAATCAACGATGGCATGATCGTTCGAGCAGGCAAAAAAGACTGGCGATGCGTTCGGCTTGGGGACGCCTGAGTTTCGTCTGTTTCAAAGCAACCATGGCGGACACTCCCAATCAGTGGTTGTCGCCGCACTTAACTTGAACGAATCAATGCTGAATGACTTTCAAACTCAGAAAGTCTACTTAGAGCACCTTGCGAAATGATTTCCACACTTCCGCCACGCGGCGAGTTGCGTTTCATCAATCAAAACGGCCGCTGCGCGGGCACTCGGTAGAGCAAACTGCTCTAAAAGGATCTCCGT
>JBEBTF010000124.1:0-12005 GCA_040393865.1 Planctomicrobium piriforme
AGGCGTTCATCACATGCAATGACTCCTGGCCAGCCGAGCGATCGTGCGGACCCCGCACCGTCTTGCCGTCAATCGCCACAGTTTCTCCAGCCAGTTGAAACTGCAACTGCTCGCCCCACTGCCTCAGGCACTGCTGAAACTCCTCCGTCTCCAGTCGAGCGAAGATCCGGCTGAAGGTCTCATGCGAGGGATGCCGCAGGGGAGTTCGAGGAATTCTTCAAACCAGTCCTGATGCCCCCGTCTGAAGCGTTCGATGTCCGCCCAGGAGTTGGCTCCGGCAATGGTCCCGCAGAGCGCCAGAGCCACCATGTCGAGAAGCTAGCACCGCGGCCTGGTGACAGACAGCCGACCAGCCTCGAAGAATCCCTTCTGAAGCGAAATGATTGGTAAGTCTGGATTTAAGAGATCCGGTTTACAGAAGGCGGTGATTCGACGATAATCTTTGTTGCACTGTCGCCCTCTGTATGAAGAAGGCTGACCGCTGGTTGTTGCGGAATTGTTTTAATGGCTAAGTATCGTCCGATCATTGTTGGAAGCGGTCATCGTCACAAAAAGACGTTCCCGCTGTTTGATTCGCAGGAAGAGGCGCGCATTGCCGTGACCAAATTCCTGCAGAAGCTTTCGACTATGGAACAGCAGTACACTGGTGTCCGATTCGAGGTAATCGAAGAGGCCACTGAGTCGGAGGAAGATGCGCCAACAAAGTAATTCTTTGTTGGGTAAGTCTGTGTTGGTTTTTTCTAGGGGAAGCCGGTTTCGGCTTTTCTCCCCAGCGGGATTGAGTTCCTTCGCTATCAGGACGGTTGCGGCGCTGCCAGAGCGAGACCGATGGGTTTAGCTGTCCATGGCCTGAAGTGTTCGGTCAACCTCCATTGTCTGAAAAGCCTGCCAGTCAGCAGGCGAGATGTGTCCTTCATGGAGAGCGGTGGCCACCATTGCTCCGTCGGCACGTGCAATTTGCAGCAGGTGAAGGTCTGTCAGTTCCCGAACGCCTCCTCCTGTCCAGACAACAACATCAGGTCGTCGCTCTTTGATTGAGTGACAGAGCCGACCAGTTGGAACGCCTTGGCTGGTTCCAATCCGCGAGAACTCCAAAATGATCAGATGGCGAATTCCGTATTCCAGACTCGTGGCGACAATCTGAAGCGGGTGCATCCCCTCGCCTGCTTTTCCGATCGGGGTTCCCTCTCGCATGTCCAGACTGAAGATCAATTGGTCTGCGCCAACGACAGAGATGATGGGTTGGAGCAGATCCAGGTCAGGGAGTGTTTCCAGCCCGATGACGACCTTGGCGACACCCATGTTGAGATGTGTTTCAACTTCCGCAGGAGTTGTTGAACCAGCGTCAACGGCCAATGGGACTCCGCAGCGAACCATGTCTTCGATGATCGGCCCTTGTGAGACGCCGTACCGGATGGCATCCAGGTCAGCGACGTAGATCCACTTGGGAGCAAACGCCTGCTTGAAAGCGAGGCAGGTTTTTACTGGATCGGATGAATCGCAGAGTTTGCTGGGGCGTGCTTCATACTCGCTACGTCGCCCAGCGAGTGCTCGGACGACTGTGCTGTTCATCAGATCAATGACGGGGATCAGGTCCATTGATATTCTCCCGGTCTGACGGAGGGGAATGAGGAGCAGTGCAGGAAGGTTTCACCAAACCTGACTCGTCAACATCATGTTCTGAAGAGTTAAAAATCAGAACTTGTGACCAGTTTGACATGACGTCGAGTTGAAGCATGATTTTCATGAATCAACTGCATGAAGCAGGCTTTGTCTCTTATATCGTCGCATCAGTGTTTTCGACAGGAGAAAGACTGAATGCCGCGTCAAACACCGGTCATCAATCTTGAAACCGCCTCGATCACGTGGATGCGTTTTCTGAAATTCACTTTAAGTGAGAACTGGCGAAAGAATTCGTAGTTCAAGACATGTGATTCAGGGCGACCAGTTCAAACTCGGATCTGGCGAGAACTTTTCTCCCGACCTCTCACTGATCCTGACAATCGAATGTTGTCCCAGAGAATAGGTCAACATTGCCGTGCAGCAAGCAGCGTTTACAGAGATCCTGTCAAGAAAAGGTCTCTCTTTCAACGTTACTCCGTTCGTCAGGGGCAGGCAAGAAGTGAAATCGACTGCCTCCTCAGAATGTGGCATCAGGTACTGTCTTCGGAATCAGAAAGTCCGGCGTTCCCTTTCGAGAACAGCCGGACAGAACCATGTAAGCCAGTTGAGTCTTTTCAAGCTGGTTTGGTGCCAGTTGAGAGCGGAGAAGTCTGCTTATGGCTGTTTGACCAGTTCGAGTCCCTTCTCCGCTGAGATCTTTGCTGGGATGAGTTGCCCTCGACTCATTTTTGGGGTGACAGGCTTTGGGCCACGTGCCACAAGGAAACGTTCTTTGTCCAGACCGATCATGCCCAGTGCTCCGTCAAATTCGAACTTCCCCTGCATCTGGAAGTCAGGGCTTGCTTTCAGGAGGACGCTGGGCTTCCCATAGCATCCGAACCACCATGAGCCAGCATGGAAAACGGCGGTTTGAATGCCCATCAGAGTTTCGCCGCTTGCCAGAACGTGACGTTTTACGAACTTGAATTCCGGGGTGTACTCATAGGCGTAGTTTTCGTTTGTCCCTTTGGGAAGTCCCCCGACGACAATGAACTTGCCGTTATTGAAGTCGATTCCACCTGCTCCATGAACGACCTCAGGGACCGGGAATCGTTCCAGTTCTTTCAGTGTTGCAGGATCGAATTTGAATACCCAGGAATCAGCCAGGCCTGCTGGCTGGTTGAACCGACCAAGGTTTACTGCGACATAGACAGCGCCGTCGTGATAGCACAGGTCGCCCTGATGATTAGGAGCTGAAACTTCCTTGAGGACCTTCCCACTGGAATCGGTACTGACAATCTTCGTTGTGAAACTCCAGAAGATGGTTCCTTTGCCGTCTGTACAAACGCCTTGCAGATGGTGCGAATACTCGCCATCACAATTGATCGTTTCGAAAGGAAGCCCTTCTGCTTGTGCCGATCGGAAGTCGACTAGTCCACCCAGGGTTATTGCGGTGATGGTCATGGCAGTCAGGAACAATCTTGGAAGGCCTGTGAGGTTCATCTTTCTGGTGACTCCCATCTCAAAGTGGTTGCAATCTGGATTGAGTGATGACCATGGTGAACATCGATCACAACTTCAATTCAGTCCGTGATTTCTGTTCGTGATCATTGTGGCGTGAAGGGAGACTCAATGCGAATCTCATCGCAAAAAGAAAAGCTCGAATCCCTGAAGATTCGAGCTTTTTGTGTCTGTCGAAAGAGTGCGCATCATCGTTTGATGCGAGGTCGATTTGGCTATTTTGCCTGTCCGCGGCATTCTTTCATCTTGGCGACATACTGGCTGGCCAGTGACTGGATGCGAGCCATGTCCCCTTTCGCGATCGCGTCTTTCTCTACAAGAGACGAGCCCAGACCGACAGCACAGGCCCCGTTCTTTACAAAGTCAGCCATCGTGTCGAGGTTCACCCCGCCGGTCGGCATCAGGCGAACCTGTGGCAGTGGTCCATGAAGAATTTTAAGGTAGCCTGGCCCCCCGAGTTCTGCCGGGAAGACTTTGACGATATCGGAACCGGCCTGCCATGCCGTCAAGATTTCTGTCGGTGTAAATGCCCCTGCCATGCAGAGTTTGCCGTAACGCTGACACATTTGAATGACGTCGACGTTTACGGTGGGAGTCACGATGTATTCTGCGCCAGCGAGCATGGCAGAACGAGCTGTCTCTGGATCAAGTACTGTCCCTGCCCCGAGGAGGACACGACTGCCCAATTTGTCGCTGATTTGCTCGATGATTCTTAACGCGCCTGGGACGGTGAACGTCACTTCGATCACATCGATCCCTCCGGCAAGCAACGCTTCTGAAACCTGTACGAGTTGGTCACCACTTGAGGCTCTGATAATTGCAACGAGGCCTAGATCGAGGACACGTTTCAGGTCAGCGTCTTTGCTCATCGGAATTCACTTTCGTAGGTGTAAGGGGACGGCCAGTATTTTTGTGAGATACAAAGGTTGGCAGGGAGACTCACAATGCTGGCGACAGAATAGCAAAGCCGAGTCCCATTGTGGTGGAACTCGGCTGCGTTTGTCAGATTGTGGCTGTCGGAATGTGTTGTCAAACCGGCTCAGGATGTTGGCGAGCTGGTGTCGATCAAGCTGCCGAATACTGTTCCGCGAACTCCAGAATTCGCAGGTCGATGAGATCCTTGTAGGACTCCAAGTCAAACTCTGCGAGTCTCTGGTAATGCTTCCGGTTGATGATTTCCCGATTACGGACTGTTCCCTTCACGACCACCTCCAGAATGGCACTGGGGCTGAATGGAGAGATCAGCATTTCCAACCGGCTATATCGTGACTCAGGTGATCGCCTGCCGGTCATGTGCAGATCGTCACGAGAGATGCGGCCTCCCCAGCCTTCCTCTGACATGACACTCTGGAATTTGAAACCGGGAAGATGATCGGCCAGTTTTTTCAGGCCGTTCTCAACGTGCTCTGTCATCGCAAGTCGATGAACCGAGTGCATCGTCTTGAGTTCTTCGAGCGACAATTCTTTGGCAATTTCAGCGCGGCCCCGATCGTCACGGACTTTTTCACCACGTTCAATTGCTCGACGCAGACGGTCTTCAAATTCCATATTTCGGGGAGTGGCTGAGAGTTGTGGAGAATGAGACATTGCCGAACCCCTTATTCTAAAGCACTGTGTGCCAAATTGCGCATCCGCAGGGACGAGGAAACTCTCGAAATCCTGCAATCCTGGTGCTGACACCTGAATCGTTCAAATTGTTCGCGAGTGAGGAGATTTCGACAACACCAATGCGCAAAATGCCGTCGATATTCTGGTGTTTCAGCCTTCAGAAATAAGAAGTTACGGAAAATTACAGAGATTCCCGCTTCACTACTCCGCCTTTTTTGTGAACAGGTTTCTGGAATTGGGTCGCGCTCCGGACTACGACAATTCCTTTCTGGCGTTGATCGTCCATGCGGAGAAATGCTGTTCGAACCCGATTCTGGGGTAGTACTCAACAGCTTTGGGAGCTGCCAGAAGAATGAGGGTCGCGGTCTCATGCAATTGTGATTGAGTCAGTTCTATGAGTGCGCGGCCAATCCCGGAATTCTGATACTCTCGATCGACTGCCAGATCGGACAGATAACAGCAAAATGCAAAGTCGGTGACGGATCGCGCGACGCCCACCAGTTTTGTGCCGTCCCAGGCGGTGCAGAGTAGAGACGCGTGTTTCAGCATCAGCGAGATGCATTCGGCCTTCTCAATTGGTCTTCGTTCTGCCAGTGTTGACCTTTGCAGAACATCAATGAATTGATCAGGAGTGATTGCTCGGTCGGTGTGATATTGAATACTCATCGCTGGATCGTGTGACTTTCGACGGAATACTCGCGGAAAAAAATATGGCAGGCTCCGTTTTGGGGAAGCCTGCCATTCATTTGAACCGAAATCACGGTGTCACTGAAATATTCATTCCTGATTTCAGGAGATTATTCTACGCTTGTCAGGTTTGAAACCCCGAGTTCTTTGGACTTCTTCAAGACTTCGTTCCAGAAGGCCTGGTTTTCATCGGAAGTGCTTTTCACTTTAACTGGGTGACCAGATCGAGCGAGTTGAACAACGACTTCTGGTAATGACGACTCCTGGTCGAGGTTCAGGTAGAACGGGCCAGCATTCTTTTCGAATGGCAGGTCTGTGAAAGTGTAAGCAACTGGGGATGGGACAAGGGCGCCAGAGAACGCAGTCCATCCGGCAGCGAGACCAGACGCTGTCACGGTCACCGAAGTTCCATCTTTCACCAGTTCGTTCTGAATTCCAGCCAGTGCGTTTGCGATATCGATTGTGCGTCGTTCATCGTCCGTTGTTCCCAGCAGGTAGAATCGACGTCGGATGTGAGTCGCAGCTTTCTTCTCGTCGGTCCAGCGAGTCTTCCCTGCCCCTCGCGGCGCAACGTAAACCTGAGTTCCGCCGGCAGCGATCAGTTTCTTGAGACCTTCTGTGTCAACTTTGCTGGCTCCTGAATTGAAATAGCCGTGCAACTCCGCTGTCTGTTCATCCCAGGCGAGTGGTTCGAGGACATTGACATTCACCTTCTTCAGGTCGCCTGACTTGCCTGCATCCAAGACCAGGAATTGAAGTCGATATGGCTTCTCTGAATCGAACTCATAAGTCCGCAATCGCAGTCCATCACGTTCTTGTGTTTGAGCCAGTGTTGCAGTGACCTCGTTTGGCGCGTGCAGGCCGGCACGATTGAAGCGGTATCCTCCAGATGATGCCTTGGCAGTCTTGTCGCCGAAGTTCGGGGTTCGTTCTGGAATGAACCACTCTTGAGAGACCGTCACTTTCTCGTCTTGAGGCAGTTGCTCGAAGACCTTCAGCTGACTTGGAGTCGCGAGTTTCGTGGCGATGATTTCAACAGGAGCGTTGACCGGGTGTTTCTTCAGGAAGCGATTGAACCATTCAAACGATGCGTTTTGCAGATGCTGTGAATCAACATGTCCCCCCTGACACAGGAACAGACCTGTGTTGTTGTCTGCTCCAAGGATTTTATACAGACGTCGGGAACGGACGTGGATGTCAACGACTCCATCAAGTGGGAAGATCGGATCGCGATCGGTGTTGATGATGAGCAGCGGACGCGGAGCAATCAGAGCGGCCAGCATCGGAAAATCCCAACCGTAACGATTGACCATGAACATGCAGTCGCAATGTCCGGCGACACATCCATCAACAATGTGGTTCTCAAGATTCGTGATCCCTGCGACAGGAGCGGCAGCCTTGATACGCTCATCCAGAGCGGCGATGAACCAGGTCGATGCCCCGCCGCCAGATCGGCCAGTCGCTCCAATACGTTCTGGATCAACCTCAGGTCGGGATTGCAAATAGTCGATCGCTCGAACTGCATTCCAGGCTTCAACACCTGCCGGGGTATATCCTCGATTCAACCACCACCACATCCCCAGATTGTGAGTGCCGTGATGCAGGCCTGGGATCTCACCGAGTTGGATGGTGTCGATTGTCAGGCAGACGTAACCGTTCTTTGCGTACCAGGCACCATGGTGCTGATAGGATGTTTTGTTCCCCAGACTGACGCCATTTTCTTTCACAACAGCATGGCCGCACATATAAAGAATTGCAGGTAGCTTTTCCTTCACTTCTTTAGGACGGTAAAGGTTCGCTGTCACATAAAGGCCAGGCCGTGATTGAAAGTGAAGATTTTCAACAACGATGTCGTCGATGGTGCGCGTCTCGACGATCTCGGTGTTCAACGGGGTTTTCTCTGGGAATGGAGAGAGCCCCAGCATTTCACAGAGTTCCTGATGTCGCTCTGCTCGCTGTTTGTTCCAGTCTTCTGCTGTCTGAACGTCAGCCAGGCACCGTGAACTTAGCCTGTCCGTCTCCAGTCGAAAGTATTCATTGAGCAGCTCTGTTCCGGGAGCTTCTGCGTTGGGAGCCGAAGTAGGCTCGGCGGCCGTTGCAATCCCGACGAGGGCGAACCAGCAGAGGGTGGCCCGGCAGAAAAACTTTCTCATGTCTTCATTCCTTTTGCTGGTTACCAATTGCAGTGATGCAGCTGTACCAGAGGATTCACGTTCGGGGTGTCTTGGCGAGAAGAGAGCAGCTGGTTAGAGGCGGCGTTCCTTCAGAGTGGTCATATATTCGACCAGATCCACGAGTTCATCTGTTGTCATGAGTCGTTGCAGATCGGCCGGCATCAGAGAAACATCCTGCTTCTTTCTGGCTTCAATCTGGTCGACCGGAATCGTGTGAATCAGGCCTTTGTCATTTTTGATCTTCACTTCCTGATCGGTTTCGCTGACGAGAAGCCCTGTGTAGATCTGTCCGTCGTCTGTTGCGATCAACCAGTTCTCATAGCCGTGGCTGATTGCAGCGGACGGAAAGAGAATCGATTCATACAAAGCAGGCTTCGCGAGCTTCTTACCGATCTCTGAGAGGTTTGGTCCAACTTCGATCCCGATTCCATTCACCTGATGGCACTTGTTGCAGCTCCCCGTTGTGTTGAACACGACTCGGCCCCGTTGTACGTCTCCCGTGCGGCGAGAAAGCTCAGCAATCGGTGGTAGTGGCTTGTCGTTATGGCCAGGAGGGGCCGGGAACAGTTTCAGTGCTTCTGTCCGAATGGCGTTATCTGGTGAGTTAGTCAATCTGGCTGCGAATGTCGATTTCAATGCGTCAGGCAAAGGTTGCTTCTGAGCAATCTCCAAAAGGATCTTTGCGCCGGCCACATTGCTGCCTAAAGCATTCACTGCCGTTTGTCTTGCCCACGGAGCACGTGATTGGTCATTCAGGATTGCCAGCAACAATGGGGTCGCCCGTTTGTCAGCAGAGGTTGCTAACGCTGTCATCGTGCGTTCTGCCCGTTCACGATCTTCACCGGACATGGCTGCTTTCAGCAAGTCGAGTTGATTCTTATCGAACAGCACCTTGATGGCATCGACCGCCAGCTGCGATTCAGGTTGAGACTGGGCGAGCGTCAGAACATCCGGGTATCGATCGGATAGATTCAGTTGGTTCACCAGTTTGACGAATCGGTCTGTCCCTTCTGTTGCTTTCAGGACAGCAGTGATGACGGCTCGTTGTTTAGGATCTTTGGAGGTGTCGATCGATCCCAGCTGGATCAATGCGTCAATCTGAACTCGCTGTGACCGTTCTGGATTGCCATGATCAGGAGAGAACGCCAGTTGCAGGAGTGCGGCATTTCGGGTGTCGTTTTGTTGAAAATCGAGTGCCCGAAAGAGTGCCGGGATTTCGTTGTCAGGTGTCACAGGACTGTTGATCAGTTGCACGAGCAGATTCGGTGTCTCTGTGCTCCGTGACCGCCAGATAATGTCCCGACCGGCTTTCAGCAGCTTCCAATCTTCGCCAACCGCACTCATCCAGACAGGCAGGATCTCATCCCAGCGGTGATCGGCCGCGATGCCCAGTGCCTCCAGATACCAGCGATCTTTACCGTCATACTGCTTTGCCAGGTGAGTCCAGGACTTCGCGAGAAAATCTTTCTTTGCATCGACTGGATACCAGCTCGATGGAATCTCTCTCAGTGCAATCAGCATTTCGCGACGAACCGCAGGAGACAGATCATCTGCTTTGATGCTCCCTTGGATATCGGAGTAAGACACCGAGGATTTGTGCTGTCGAAGCAAACGCAGTGCGGCAATGCGAATGTCTGGGTTTGAGTGAGAAAGACCTTCATTCAGCAGCGACACAAGTGCAGCGTGATCAAGCTTCAGGTTTCCCAGTGCCCAGAAGGCGCGGACCTTCATGATGGGATCTTCTGATTTAAACAGTGACTTTAAAGCCTCTGCAGCCTCTGCTGGGGCGAAGTTCTGTAATGCGGTCCATGCCAGATAGCGTGTCGCCATGTTTGGAGACTGCAGTGCGAGAGTGGCTCCGACCGGAGTCGATACGTCGACCTGAGGGGCGACGTACTTCGATGCGTTTGTTGGAGCGAGGCGGAAGATGCGCCCATGTTCAACGTCCTGCATGCGGTGGCCGCCCACCCCGGCATCGTACCAGTCGGCAACCATCAGGCTTCCATCGGGAGCAACACAGACATCGCTTGGTCGGAACCAACGATTTCGTGTTCCTTCCATCAGGTTGACAACTTCGGCTTTGTACCCGGCTCCATCGACTTTCGGGACATAAGCACGACAGGTATTCGCTCCTGCGTCGGTGTGAATGATGGCGCCGCGCAATGATTGCGGGAGCAGGTTTCCTTCGTAGACACAAATTCCGGTCGGCGCTCCAGCGCCGGTGATGACGAGATTCGGAATGACCCCTGGATCGTTCTGGTGCCAGTGCTGGTCAGGAATAGCGGCTTCCAAATTGGCTCTTGGAGTTTTCCAGCCGGCTCCTGTGAGTTCATCGCGGTAACCGTAGTTCCCGTACTCCATCACATAGTTGATGCGAACAGCTCGATTGCCGTCGTCGTCGTTGTCTGATTGCCAGATTGTCCCGAAGGAGTCGACACAAACTTCCCAGTTGTTGCGGAAATTCCACCCAAGAGTCTGGAACTCGCTGCCATCAGGGTTACAGCGGAAAACCATGCCTTCCTGGTACGGCTTTCGTGAGTGATCAACAACGTTCCCAGCCTGATCAACGATGGCGTTTCCGTGCTTGTCTTTGATGTACTTCCCTTCGTTTCCAAAGTTGAAGTACAGCCGTCCGTCGGGGCCGAACTGAACACCGTGAATTCCGTGGTCGTGGAATGCTCCGGCGATCCCGGTGAAAAGGACCTCTTTTCGATCGGCTTTCAAATCCCCATCGTCATCAATCAGGAAGAAGACGCTGTCGCCTGCGGAGATGAGAGCCCGAGTCCCTTTGCCGTTTGCAGTTGGCAGAACCATGATTCCGTGGGCGGAATCGATGTCGCGTCCCTGATAGAACACATCAGCGTGATCGGCGACTCCGTTATTGTCTTTGTCGTGGAGGATCAAGAGGCGTTCGCCAGGAGGATTTTCTCCGGTGAGGTCTTTGTTCTGGAAGACGCGATAGTTTTTGCCTTCGCAAACCCAGACTCGCCCCAAATGGTCGATGTCGATTGCCGATGGATTCGACATCATCGGCTCGAATGCAAAGAGAGTCGCCTTCAACTCTGGGTGAATGTCGAGTTGTTCCAACGCAAGCGCGGCCTCATGGCTGGCTGCAGCCCCTGTCGAGCGTAAAGAAGAGAGGAACGCCTGTGATGGTTTCTCTGTGAAGACCGAAAATTGAACAGTGGAACCACATCCCTGAGTGACTCCGCCATCATCAAGAACCCCGCGAGCCTTAAACTGGGTGAACTGATGATTCGCTGGCAGAATGTATTCGATGATCGAGTTTGCGTGGCTGCCAATCCCCCAACGCAGTTCGCGACCGTTTGAACGAAGCGGCTGCCCTTGAACGTTTTTGTTGATCTGGACTGCGCCAAAGTCTGTTGTGGCGGAGACCCATTTCAGATCGGTCAATCTCTGCTCCGCACCAAGTGCTTCGCCAACAAGTCGTGGCTCCTCCCAATTCGCCCAATCACAGCTGTAACCGTCTGAGGTTCCACTGATGACAAGGTACAGGGACTTTGCCCCTTTGATGTCGACAGCGATATCAACGCCCATGCCTGGTGTCGCTGCCGAAACGACCGGGGATTGGTAAGCCGGTTTCACCGCAGCTCCGCTGGTCGCGGCCGGAGTCTTTGGTTTGATTGGCGACTGGAACTGGAAACCGTCAGGCCGCTTGCCGTCGTGGTTTGCTTCCATCTCCTCAACTGTCGGCGTTCGTGATTGAACCCCTTGCTCCGGGACGGTTCCGCCAGCGGTCCAGATAATCGCGTTCAAGACCAGCTTACGGAAATCGTCATGCTGCCAGTTGGCGTGATAATGGCCACCAGTGAAACCGAATCCACGCCCTTTTCCATTCGGACGTTCGTAAACCCAGGCAGTATGCTGCGGTTCGTTTCGTTCAAGAACGGCGGCTCTGACGTGTGGATTACCAGAGTGTGGACCATCTTTTCGAGTCAGTGTTTCCCGCGGTGGAAGTGCCGTCAGAACCGGAGTGACCCCCGCCATCTCCGGGACGAATCTCATGTGGTAATACCATTCGTCATTGATTTCGAATGGCTTGACCCCTTGAGTCACTGGGTGTTTGGGAATCGATTCATAGTTTGCGACCCAATGTGGGTTGACTGACCAGTGCGGTTCGAAGAATCCCCCGATCCATTTCAGAAAGTGATCCCCATTCTTCCCTGCGGTTGTCTCCACCCCGTAGTGCAGGCAGACGAGCCCGATTCCTTTTTTCTCTACGAGCTCATTGAACTCTTCGATGTTCGGATTGAGAAAGTGATTGGCTCCCCCATCGCAGTAAGCAACGACCGTATCGGCATTGTCGAGAGCGGTGACATCGTTTGGCCAGCCGTTTGTGTAGACGGCAGTGACGACTGGCAATCCTTCTTTTGCGGCCTGTTGCAGTTGCTT
>JBEBTF010000125.1:0-11990 GCA_040393865.1 Planctomicrobium piriforme
AACAGCAAGCCCAATTGCAATGCGGTTCCTGTTCCTCAGCATGTCCTTTATCAGCTTGAAGGGGACGGAGGCGAAGGGACTATTACGTCGCTGCAAACGCAGCCTGATCGGTTTGATCCCAATCCATCTCTGGAAGAGTTGCTGGTGATCGATGTCGTTGAAGTGCAGCCCTATCGGCCGATGCGTTTAAGTGCAATTGTAGAACGGCGGCATGTTGCGGATGGCAGCTTGATCTCCAGAAAGCATCGCACGTGGAACGCTCCGAAAGATGATGAACCGCAAGGGCCGAATCCACTGAATCGCATTTTGTTGAACCATCCACCACCGCTGTACGAAGTGGAAGAGAAGGAACTCGGACGGCTGAGCCCGATTGCGTTTTACCGGAATGTGGCGCAGGAACTTGTGGAAGATGTGCTGGCAAGTCCCTATGGAATTCCGGCTGGAACGATTGTTGAAGGACCGGAGCTTCAGTGATTTTCGTCAGCATTACTGAATGCTCGTCGGGGTGTTACTTTTATGTCTCATGCGATTTTTTCAACTGTTAAACTTCGCTATTTAGATCTCTCCATTTGAATAACTTCATGTCTGAATGGACCGTGGAGAGACAATCTGGGAAGATCAGTTCTACAGCGATTTATGGGAGCTGTGTAAAAGGGGAGGCCATCCCGCACTTCTTACGTTCGCATGATTTCGATGCGATCTCAGTTTAATACGCTCTAAGATTGTGACTGATGTCTGACTTTTCTGGCCAGGATGATGCGGCTGATGCAGACGTTCAAGGGCTTCCACAACGGTCTGGCTCTTCTGGTCGGGATGCGCTTGAAGAAGCGGCATCGAAATATCTGGATCACATTCGGGCTGGGGGGAATGTCAGTCTGGAAGAGTTCCTCAAACCGTATCCGCCCAGGCTCGCAGACGAATTACGGGAATTTCTTCCGTTTGTCGGGGCGATGGAAGACTGGAAGGCGCAGCGTGAATTCAAAGTCGTTCACCAGTCATTGCCTGATCAGTTTGAATTGAAGCAGTTGGGGGAGTTTCGAATTGTTCGCGAAATCGCTCGGGGTGGGATGGGCGTCGTCTTCGAAGCCGAGCAACCCTCGCTGAGTCGTCGTGTGGCAGTGAAATTGTTGCCGTGGCAGTTTCCGAAGAATTCCACCTGGGCCGATCAGTTTGTGCGGGAGGCTCGAATTGCTGCCCAGTTGCAGCACGCCCAAATTGTGCCGGTTTATAGCTTTGGTGAGCAGGACAACCGTTTCTTCTATGTAATGCAACTTATTGAAGGGGTAGGACTCGATAAGCTCATTGAGCGATGGAGGCGTGATCATGGAATCGTTACCGTCGATGACCTGATTGATGAGTACCACCCTGCAACATCTGGCAGCAATACTGCTAAAGCCAGCAAAAGAATGCTGCGGCATGATAGCTGGCAACAGATCGCGAAGATTGCCACTCAGGTGGTCTCCGCTCTGAGATACGCTCACAAACAGGGAACCCTGCATCGCGATATCAAGCCGGGGAACCTGTTGTTTGATCGGCAAGGAAAAGTCTGGATCACCGACTTTGGACTGGCTGTTGCGAATGAGACGATGCTGGCAGATTCGCGAGGTGTCTCCGGCACTCTTCGATATATGCCGCCTGAACAGTTTCGTCGGGAAGGGGATCATCGGAGCGATTTGTATTCCTTTGGAGCGACCCTCTATGAGCTCTGCACGCTGCAACCTGCGTTTCAGTCCAAATCCCGACGCGACCTTGTTCGGGAAATTGAACGAGGACAACCGCGTCCGCCACGGCAGATCAATCCTGATATTCCGGCATCGCTTGAATACATCATTCAGAAGTCCCTGAAGAAATCTGTTGACGAGCGATACCAAAACGCAGATCAGCTTTACGCAGACTTGCTCCGATTCATCAACGGAGACAAAGTCGGAGAGTCTGGTTCAACTTGGTGGTCACGCCTTTTCTCAAGGGAACCCAAGTAATGCCAGTACGCGATCAGCTGCAGATGATCGCCCAGTTCTGCGTGGGGGCCATCCTGGGAGCACTGATCTGGGCTCTTTCGGAACCTCTATATGGAAAGCCTGAGCCTTGGGATGTCGGCATCCTCCATTACTGGATTGCAGTTGCTGTGTCAGTTTGTGTTGCCATGCTGATTCGCCCAAAGAGTTGGCCGGTCGCAGCGTTTGCTGTGTATCTTGGACAAGTCGTCTACATCGCGTGTTTCTATCATCCTCCGACTGCTATCATTCTGCCTGCGTGGATTTCAGTAGGGATTTTCGGACTGATTCCCACTGTGCTGGGATGTTGCCTAGGTTGGTTCGTTAAAGGCTTATTTGCACGTAAGCGGAAGACGATTTGATTCATCGTTGATAGATTGAGTTGATCCCATTCTGAGTGATGGGGTCGCTGAAGTGGTTGCAAGGAACGAGTGTGAAATGGATTTTTTACAGCTGAAGGGGAAGACGATTCTCCTGTTGGGTGTGGCGAACAAAAAGAGTGTTGCCTGGCAGATTGCCAAAGTGCTGACTGAAGCTGGTGCCGATGTTTTGTACTCGGTTCGCAGTCCAGCACGTCAGGAAAGCGTTCGCAAACTGGTTGGTGACGCCCCTGTCTATGTCTGTGACGTCGAGCATCAGGATCAGATTGATGCTTTGCGTGAAGCGGTCGGGAAAGACCGGAAGCAGATTCACGGGATCGTGCATTCCATCGCGTTTGCCGATTACTCCGCAGGGTGGCAGCCGTTTCACGAAACGCCTCGCAGTGCATTTCTGCAGGCGATTGATATCTCCTGTTTCTCGCTGCTCGCAGTTTCGAATGCATTCAAGGACATGCTCGATCCGGAGAATGGGAGCGTCATCACCATCTCGATCTCAACTACCAGAATGGCTGCTGAGAACTATGGTTATATGGCGCCTGTGAAAGCAGCGTTGGATTCTTCCATTTGCTTTCTGGCAAAATCGTTCAGCGAGTTTTCCAAGGTCCGGTTTAACGCCGTCTGCCCCGGTCTGTTAAAGACCTCGGCGTCAGCAGGAATTCCGGGATACGTGGATTCGTATCTGTTTGCGGAGCAGGCGACTCTTCGGAAAGACGCGTTGAAAACTGAAGAAGTTGCCAACGCGGCGGCGTTTCTACTGAGCCCACGCTCTTCCGGAATCAACGCACAACGACTGGTGCTCGATGCCGGAATGGAAGTGAACTATTTCGACAAACGCCTCGTCTCTCAGGCCATCAGCCAATCAGAGTAAAGCAGAGCTCTGGACGCGGCGCGTTTCGTAATCTTGGCGACAAATAAAGAAGGCGGGACCTGATCTTGGCTCCCGCCTTCTTTGTTGTTTCTTCGCGAAGAATACTGCGCTCGCTGTGGTGTTACTTGCCTGGCAATCGAGTCACTTTACCGAGCAGTGGAGTGACAACCTGTTCTGGAATGAACTTCAAGAGCTGTTGACGGCTGGTATCTCGGCCCATCATTGCGATCTGCTTGATGAGCGTGCTGGAAATGTGTGAGAACTGTTCGGACGCCATCAGGAAGACGGTTTCCAGTTCTGCCGCCATCATGCGGTTAGCCAGAGCCATCGTGAATTCCGACTCAATGTCAGAGACCGTTCTGACTCCGCGGATCATCACTGAGGCATTGACGGAGTGAGCGAAATCAACTGTCAGGCCGGTGAAGCTCTCGACTCGAATGTTGGGAACATCGCTAAAGATCTCGCGAGCCATTTCCACTCGCTCTTCGGCACTGAACAGCGGTTTTTTGTCTGGATTGACCCCGATCCCGACAATCAATTGGTCAAACAGCTTCGCCCCTCGGCGTGCAATGTCATCATGGCCCCAGGTTAATGGGTCGAAACTTCCGGCGTAGACTGCAACTCGGGGAGCTCTCGTATTCAACGCAGGCCATCCATTCCATTCTCAAACAACAAGTCATTAGAGCAGTTTGCTCTACCGAGTGCCCGCGCAGCGGCCGTTTCGATAGATGAAACGCAACTCGCCGCGTGGCGGAAGCGTGGATATCATTTCGCAAGGTGCTCTAGACCGTATCGGTCTATCATGTCCGCGAGCAGCAAGCGTTTCGATGGGATTTTTCTGAATTCTGCTGGGGAAACGCTGAAAACTGCGGGGCGTACCTGAGGCCCGGTTTTCTTCGGTTTGTCGGCCGAATTGGTCGCATTAAAGTCTTTTTACAGGGGGAATTCCAGTTTGCTCGCGTGAGAACAAACAAGCCGCAGTGCTTCACGAGGAAACACTGCGGTCGAAGTGGAATTCAGGTTCAGCGTTGGGCTACTGCGCTACGAAGTTGCCGGCTTCGAAGTCGCGTTTGGCTTTTGCTTCCTGCTCTGCTGACAATTCAGGGTTTGGAGTCGCGTTGACATCGAAGTCGCCACGAATCCATTTTACGGCAGCAACAATTGAATCATGGTACGCCTTGTTGGACCATGTTGTTTCGTTGTGCCCGAGGTTATTGCAATAAACTCGCCCTTCTCCGTAATTCTTGATCCAGCAGACAGGAACGTGATAGCCGTTTTTCAGCGGAATCGGGCTTTTCACAGGGCTCTTTGAATAATCCAGACTCATCAGCACGTGGCATTTCTTTGGCTGCCAGTGGTTGTACATGTAGATTTCTTCTTTCAGAGTGAATTCTTTTCCGAAAGATTTTGTGAGTGGATTGTCTGGCTCGTGGTTGGTCAGAGTGACTTGGGTTCCGGAGTTCCATGGGTGGCTCAGGAAGGTTCCCCCGATCATGTCCCAGTACGGTTCGTAGTCTTTCAGTGTGTCCATTGCGGAGTGGAACCCGAGGACCCCGTGACCTTTTTGAGTCAGCCATTCCTTGAAGAAATAGTCTCGATTGGCTGGTGAGATCGGCAGGTCACCTGTTGTGTAGAATGCGACGATGTCGTATCGCTGCAGGTTCTCTTTGGTGAAGTCGGATTCACAATCTTGTGTGCAGTCGACTTCAAATTCGCCGCTGGTTTCGCCCAGTTGCGTTAGCGCGATTTCAGCGACTGACAACGAATCGGATCGTTTTACAGAACTGTGGACGAATCCTTTGCTCTGCGTAACGAACAGAATTCGGGTCTTCTTATCTGCGGCATTTGCAGAAAGTTGTGGCATGATCAAACATGCCAGCAATGCCAGAACAATCCTGCGTGAAAGCATGGGGGCCTCAGGGGGTAAAACGTCGTCAGCGCTCATCCAACGGATTGACTGTGACAATTGACGATGACAATTCACTGTCAGGTTGTTGAGAGCAATTGTTGGTGGCCGGATTACACATCAAGGGGGCATTATAAGAGTTGCAGCTTCTCTCGCCAAACGGTTTTGCAACTTCCTGTCAGATGCGTTTTCGATGTTTGCCAGTGAGGCTACACTAAGGGGGCGTCATTCAAGTTGAACATCGAGGCTGACCGCCTGTGAGTTCGATTTCAGCAGTGAGTATTTTTCACGTAAATATTTTTCAATAGACATAGAGAAACCGGCTCCATTGTCTGGGAGCCTGGTTGATTCCCTTCGGATATTGCCATGACATCTGCATCCAGCGACTCACTTCCCCCAGATCAACCCCTGAAGCTCGGGAGCCATACTCTCAGTTCTCGATTGATTATCGGAACAGGGAAATATGCGACATTTGATCTGATGCGAGACTGTCTGGACGTCAGCGGATCAGAGGTGATCACCGTTGCGGTTCGTCGGGAACGCCTGATCGATGCCGAAGGTCGCAATATCCTCGATTACATCGATCTCAACCGTTACACGATCCTGCCAAACACAGCAGGCTGTTTTAACGCTGAAGACGCCGTTCGCGTGGCCAGACTGGGACGAGAAATTCTCAGTGGCCTCGAAAACCCAGGGGCTGATTGGGTCAAGCTGGAAGTCTTGGGCGACAAGAAAACACTCCTCCCTGATCCGGTTGCAACGCTGGAAGCGACATATCAGCTGGTCAAGGACGGGTTTCAGGTATTGTGCTACACAACAGATGACCCGATTACGGCGCGTCGGCTGAAAGATGCCGGAGCAACGTCGGTGATGCCGGCCGGAAGCCCAATCGGCAGCGGGCAAGGGATTCTGAATCCGAACAACCTGCGAATCTGCATGGAGTATTTGAAGGAAGGGGACCCTGACTACCCTGTCATCATCGATGCCGGGGTGGGAACAGCCAGTGATGTGGCTGTGGCCATGGAACTCGGTTGCGATGGAGTTCTGCTTAACACCGGGATTGCCAGTGCGAAGCATCCTTACCTGATGGCTCAGGCGATGCGGGATGCCTGCCGTGCAGGACGTGCCGCCTTCCGCGCAGGTCGAATTCCCAAAAGGCTTTACGCGACGGCTTCCAGTCCGGAAACAGGAATTGTTGGGCAATAGCAGGCAGGTCCATTGCCGCAGACGATTGCAGTGACAACGCAATTCAGCTCCGATTGACGTCAGGAACTCCACTCACGGTGGGGTTCCTTTTTTGTTGGATTCAGAAAACTGAGATTCTGGTGGTCTCAAGCCGGAAGATCGGATTTGTTTCGCTGAATCATCATTTCGTCACAATTCCTGTTGCCATCCGGCATCTGTGACGTAGGGTTTCGTACCCTCAACGCAACAACGTTCCCGACGGGTGTTCATTCACTTGTTCGACGGCAGGATGCTGTCTGTAAACTATTGTTGTCATATGGATTATGGCGACGAGTGAACGCAGGTTCCTTCGGATGGGAACCTGATTGTCGACGGAGCAGAATCATGATGAGCGCTGTCAGTCTTGCCGACTGCCAGAGCCGTGGTTGTGCCACGTATGAAGCCGGTGCCGCGCAGAGCGGGCTGTGTGGATTCCTGTGTCCGTCCGCCGGAACAGTTGCACTAACGTGTGGTCACCAATGCGTCGCGAGACGAAGGGGGCGACTGCGCGACGAAATTCGAACATCACTGCGCAAAGAATGCCCCTTTCAGCGATGGCGTTGAAAGCGATATTCCAGCGCTGTCGGTCGCCAATCTCTCTGGGCCAGAAAGTGCTCGGTTAAGGAATTATTATAATGAATCAGGCATCTTTGCTCGTGGTGGATGACGATCGTCATATCTGCGAGGCTATGGCCGATTATCTTCGTAGTCTTGGTCACCGTACTGAAACGGCGATGACCTGTCGTGATGCCATCAGCCGGATGAAAGAATTCAATTTTCACGTCGTAATCAGCGATGTGAATCTGCCAGATCAGGATGGCTTCCAGCTTTTGGAGTGGGCTGTCGCGAATACCCCGTCCACTGCAGTGATTCTGCTCACTGGGTACGGCACCATTGAAAGTGCTGTCGAGGCAATTCGACTGGGAGCGTTCGATTACCTGACCAAACCAGTGATCGACGATGAATTGAACTTTTCGATTCAACGCGCTCTGGGGCAGCGACGCATTGTCGAAGAGAACAATTTTCTGCGAAAGCAGCTCGACGACAAGTTTGGTCTCTCAAACATCATTGGCCGCGACTACAAGATGTCGAAGATGTTCGACCTTCTGGAGAGCGTTGCCGACACACGCACGACCGTGTTGATTCTGGGAGAGAACGGAACCGGTAAGACGATTACCGCACGGGCGATTCACCAGTTGAGCTCCCGTCGTGATCAACCGTTTATCGAAGTCGCCTGCGGAGCTCTGCCAGATAGTCTGCTGGAAAGTGAACTGTTTGGGCATGTGAAAGGATCGTTCACCGGAGCGACCATGGATAAGCCTGGCAAGTTTCTGCAGGCGAATGGCGGAACGATCTTTCTCGATGAGATTGGGACTGCTTCCCAGAGTCTGCAGGTGAAACTCCTTCGGGTGTTGCAGGACCGCGAATTCGAACCAGTCGGTGGAAATACCACCCATAAAGTCGATGTCCGACTGATCCTTGCAACAAACGAAGATCTGGAAGCGCGAGTTCGCTCAGGGGACTTCCGACAGGATCTGTATTATCGAATCAACGTGATTTCTGTCACTCAGCCTCCACTTCGAGAACGCCTTGGCGATATTCCGCTGCTGGTTGAACACTACGTCGAAGAGTTCAACAAACAGACCGGAAAGCGGATTCGGGGATTTGATGATCTCGCGATGAATGCCCTCCAGCGTTACAACTGGCCTGGCAACGTTCGTGAGTTGGTTAACATCGTTGAACGAGCGATCGTTCTGTGCAAATCCGATGTTGTCACCATTCTCGACCTGCCGGAACATTTGCGTCGGGATGAGCACGATCTCGCTTTCAACTTCCCGAGACTGACCGGACGGGCGGGGTTGAAGTCTGCATTGGCAGACCCAGAGCGACAGATCATCATCGATGCGCTGGAACAGCATGGATGGAATCGTCAGGAGACGGCTCGGGTTCTTGGAATCAACCGGACAACGCTCTACAAAAAGATGAAGAAATACGACATCTCCTACGAGAAACAGGTGCAGATGTACTAGACCGGTTCGGTCTCGTAGGTGGCTGGAGGAATTCCTTGCCGCGGTGTTGATGACCTTCGTTGTTTATTCTCAAAATGCCCCTGCGTTCAGTTTGAATGCGGGGGTTTTTGCATTGATTGACTGCCGTTTGCGTTGGATGGTTCCATTCCGGGATGCGATTGCACTCTGTTCACGCAATCTGCAGGAAACCGTGAAGAAAACAGGCTCCTTTCTCTGCCAGCAGGAGCGAAATCACCATCTTTTAAGGTGTTAAACCGTTCCGGTTGAAGCGATTTGTGAAAGTCTGCTGGGGGGTGACCGGCAGGAATTGCCACCCCTCAGGAACGGTGTTGAAATCGCTCAATACGTCCTCTTCAGCAAGCCGAATCACATGGATAAGTGGAGTTCGGTACCAGTCAAGGAGGCTGGTTGCGTCTGAGCAGACGAATTCCACAGGGACCAGTCGCCTGGTTCAGACTCAGAGGAAGCTGGGGGAAAGAACATGTCTTCGATTTCTACCAAGGTCTTGGCCGCGATCGTTGCGGTTTCGCTCAATAGTGTGGCCTTGGTGCAAGCGAACGGCTTGCCACCGCAGTCACAATATGTGCAGCAGGCCCACGGCGAGGTCTATAGTCCTCCTGCTGGTCCGGCGACCTATGCACCTGGGTCACAGTATCCACAGTTGCATGCCCCGCTGTATCCAAGCCCGGTGCAATATACACCGCCATACACCGGTGGAGCCGTGATTACCAATCAGGCGTTCGCTCCACACGAAATGTTGTATCCACACACTTATCATGCAATGTATCCACCATTTTACCACAAGGTGAAAGGGAGCTGGATCTGGACTCCATTCGGCGTCCGTCAGCATGAAGACTGGAAACTTCAGGGAACTGAAGTGACCGTGAAATACCGAGCAAACTATCCGTTCTTCGGGGGCTACCGACCTCCAGTTCTTCGATAATTCGAAGACCACCTCAGGGGTGTGCAGAGACTGCGATATGCAGGGCATCTTGTTCTGATTTCAGAACAAGGGTCTCCCCAGGTTGAAGGGCGAAGCAGGCGAAATTTGATTTGAGTTCATTTGCGGGAGTTGGATCGAGCAGGGGGGCACCCGCCGGTCAAAACAACCGTGTTATTGATACATGCAAGAGCTTCTGCTCTTGAGCGGATTCTGGCGTGATTTGGTGGCTTTCGATGTTCGGGAGCCTGCATCTCATCTGTCGAGAGTTCCGCTGCGTGGACACATGGTAGACCTGATCGGTCTAGCGGGCCTCGTCATGCAGAAGTGACTTCTCGTACATGGAGAATCACTTCTGAAGCAGACACAACTTCGAGCATAACGCTCTGATTGCCATCAGCCACAGGGATGACCAATATGGTGACCTCAATTCGGAAATGGAGCCTGCAATGCCTGCTTACCGGGATGATGTTGCCGGTGTTCCCAGCGCTTGCAGATGATGCTGAGGCAGTTGTTCGCCTTGGGAGAAATCGTGATACCGGTGTCGTGCGAGTCAGCGATACCCAGCGAACTGTGATTCGTGCCCAGTCTCCGGATGAGGCAGGAAATCAGCTGCCGATTAACGCTTTGCCGCCAATTGAGCTCGCAAACTGTCAAGAGGGAGTTGGTGCGGCTCAAGGAGACGTGAGTGCCAACGCTGGGGCAGCAGCCTGTCCAGAAGATTCCGTAGTCTACGAATCATACGGCGGACATCGCGGTTCCAAGCGAAAGAGTGCTTACTACTCCGAACGTGAGCACAGCGATGTCCCGTTCTTCCTGAGATTTGCCAGCTGTTTTCGTAACGAAGTTGCCTATCACGGCGCCTGGGTTCGCGGGAAGACCGGAATCGGTGATGGGTACCGTGCTGATGGACAATACTGTCCACCAGGGGCAAACTGCCGTCACGGGCATGGTGGATACGGCCGGACTCGACTCGGCGAAAACCCAATTGCCGGTCACTACAGCATGGTCTATCCCGTTGACCCGAACTACTTCGACAAACGTGATGGTCAGGTCTACGCCGCACAGGGATACGGTGGCCCGGTTTCTGTGCCACTCGCTCCTGTTGTGAACCACACATACAACTACGGCTGGGGGATTCCATCCAGCCGACTGACACCAGTTCTGCATCCAGTGACTCAGGCCCCGATTTCTCAGGTCCCAAGTCCAATTCCAACTGCTCCGATTTCGTACTAGAGCATCTTCAGAAATCAAGCAGCGGATCTGGCACGCGGGCTTCAGCTTTTCTCCTGTCGAGATGGCTGCTGCGCGGCCACATGAGAGACCGAAACGGTCTAAGTCGGTATCGATCGGCCGGCATTCTGTTTGTCAGAGTGCCGGTCAGATTTGAATGGAGCGGCGTTTCAATTGGCATAGAGCCAAACCACAGGAAGCAGCCGCGGGTCAATCATTTTCATATTGAACTACTTGCTTCTTTGTTGGCGTAAGATCATACAGGAAGACTGCCATGCTGCGACGTCCTACTCAACTTTTTACAGGCCTGCTCGCCGGTGGTCTGATCACTTGGGCTGCAGTCCCGGCGTTTGCCCAGTCCGCCAATCAGGAGGGGATCATTCGAATCAGTGATTCGACTCCTGCCGCATCGGGAACACCGGCTCCATCGAGGATTCAGCCAGTTCCGGAATCTGGTGCCTATTACAGTGAATCCGGTGAATACGTTGACTGTCCGGAAGGGGGCTGGGGCGGACGTCATGGCCGCAATGTGCGGTGGTTTTCTCCTCCAGTGAAGCGTCCGATCTACCGCCAAGGCGTTTCGTATTACAAGAACTGGCCAAATGGTTGGGCCGGAACGCAAGGTGGTCCACCGCCGACGAACTATCAGTATCCAACGGTCTACATGCCAACGGATACGACGCAGCTGGGATATTATTACCAGCACGTTCCATACTGGCAGCCACGTCAGGGAATGGTTCCGGTTCCACCGATTCCACGCGAATGGCACACAACCGTTGCTGACTCGTACTACACTGGCCATCATCCAGCCGGGAAGATTCTGGGAACCGCTCCGACAGCAATCCCTATCCAGCCAACACCGGCAACACTGCCATCCGGTGCGAATGCACCTGCAGGTTCAGTTGAACCACCACTGCCTCCAGTTGAAACTCCAATTGAGAGTGTGATTCAGCCAAGCGGTGGTCTGGAACGTGCAAACAGCACACCATCATTGATCCCGATCAACTAGACCGGTTCGGTGAATACGACTTTGTGTCTGGGGATCAGCATTCCTGATCGAAATGCTGATTGCCGTAGGACCGGGAGAGTTCCATCGTGATCTGGAAACTCTCCAAAGTCGTTTTCAGTTTAATTCGGTCATGTTGAAACGATAGATCTGAGTTGCAGGCGAATGGGGACAGTTCCCATTCGCCTGTTTTTGTTTTATATACGCAGTCAGACGCATTGTGTGGCCGGTGAGTCGAAGTTGCCTCTTCTAGAGCACCTTGCGAAATCATTTCCACGCTTCCGCCACGCGGCGAGTTGCGTTTCATCATTCGAAACGGCCGCTGCGCGGGCACTCGGTAGAGCAAACTGCTCTAAGGGAACATTGGTGAGGGGATTCGCCGGAAAAGTGAGTTCTGAAATTGATTGCG
>JBEBTF010000126.1:0-11875 GCA_040393865.1 Planctomicrobium piriforme
GTCGGGCACAACTGCGTGCTTGAAGATGATGTCATCATGATCAGTGGATCGTTGCTTGGTGGTCATGTCCATATCGGCCGGGCGGCAGTTCTTTCCGGCAACTGCGCAGTTCACCAGTTCGTGCGGATTGGCGAGTTAGCCATGATCAGCGGACTCGGAAAGATCGTGCAGGACATCCCTCCATTCTTCATGACCAACATGGTTGGCGAAATTGTTGGAGTGAATCGTGTCGGTTTGTTGCGACGCAGCTTCAGCTCTCAGGATCGTGAAGAGATCAAGAATGCTTTCAAGGTCTTTTACCGTTCCGGGCTGAGTCAGTCGCAGGCCATGAAACGGGTGGCCGAGGTTTCGACCAGCGATGCTGCCAAACGGCTGCTGGCGTTCTTCAACGAGAAGTCCAAACGTGGAATTTCCGGATCGGCATATAGCGTGACCGGAAAAGAGGATTCCAATGAAGACCCACGAAAGCACGATGCGTAAGCAATCAGCGAAGTGATCCTGTAAACAAAGAAACCCTGGCGGGATCTGCCGGGGTTTCTTTGTTTGTCGCCCGCCGTCCAGGTTAGAGTACCTTGCGAAATAAATTCCACGCTTCCGCCACGCGGCGAGTTGCGTTCCATCAATCGGGACGGCCGCTGCGCGGGCACTCGGTAGAGCAAACTGCTCTATGTTCCGCTGAGAATCTGGTTTCTGATGTAATCGCTTATTGAAGTCAGCGTCGGATTGTCTGTTAAGTGAGCGGCTGTTGCGAGACTCACCCCGGCGATGATGAACGCGACGACAATCATCTTGGCGAAGTCCTGCCCTTTGAGGCTGCCAAGCTGAATGGGATCGTTCGAGAGATATGCACTGGCAGCGAAGAACTCTTCACCAATTAATGTGTAGTCACATGCGGCGACGAAGAATGGAAGCTGTGCTGGCTGAGCTGTGCCTGCAATCTGAATGGCGCCGATCGAATTTCCGGTCTCTGCGAGAATGAGAGACTCGGCATAAAACGAGCCAAGGTAGAAGCAGGCGGCAGGCTTCTCTCGAACCATCTTACCTGTGATGTGAGAGACATAGGCAAACTGGTCGTCGGTCACATAATAGATGGAATCTTCCTTGTAGGCTTCAGGGCGTCCCGCTGCGAGAAATGCGTTGGAAACTGTTTCTCTGGCCGCCGTCATCACCAGTGCTTTGGAAGTTGGAGTGTCTAGAACGCAGTCAAACTCCGCGGCACGTTCAGCAACCCGTCCCAGCAGCGTTAGACCTGCAATCGTCTGCATCTCGTTGATGTCCTGAACGCCCGGAACGAACAGGCAGGAGCGTCCCATCTCTGTCGCCCGGCCAACGGCTTCTTCAATCGCATCCAGCCCCGCAATCTTTCTGATCTTCAGCTTCATGCCCGACTTGGCGAGAGCAATGAACAGCATGATGCCGCCGCAGACGACGAGTGTCATGATCAACAACCAGAAGCGGCTTCCGTCAAATAACTGACGTGTTGCGACGGCAGGTTCGGTCTCTGCCATTCGCACCCACGCGGAGGCCGCTCCATTCGCATCGATCGCTTTGACTCGAAACCAGTACGGAACGTTTCTCTGCAAATCTCCGATGGTCACTTGCAGTTGACCAGCGGCAATGTCTTGTTGAGTGGGAACAACCCTGAGAACTTCTTGATAAAGCCCCTGGTAATCCCCACATTGCTCGATGACATATTCAATTGCCGGTTGTTCAGTCGTTGATTCTGTATTTGTTAAAGCTCCCGGTGGAAGTCCGATGGTCAGTTGAACCTGGGTGCCTTTGTCTCTGGGAACATCGACCGCCGTCAGGCTTTGGGGCGGAGCAGGGGGGGCCGCAAAGAGATGGATGCCATTAAAGCAGAAGGCAAGAACCATCAGTAGCAGAGAGCAATGCTGGAAGCGACGTCCACGGTGTTCGTGATTGGTCATTGCACCACGATCTCCACATTGGCACGCGGGACCGTTACCGTTTTCCCGGACAGACATTTGACCTCCAGTACCCGTGCTTTCGAGCCTGAGTCAAGCAATTGTGGGTCGACTGGAAGTCTGGTGACGGTTCCCAGTTCGCCAAAATAGGGGTCGCGAATCAGCCTGACCGTTGCACCAACACTGAGTTCCGCTTCAGCGACACGTTCGGCTGTTTCAATGGGGCCGTCGGTGGTCACGTTGGTGATGGGGATGACAATTTCGGGGCGAAGAACACCAGCACGAATCTGTGTCGCCCCGTTGATGGAAGCATTGTTGCCTGCTTGTGATCGCAACAACGAAAATGTGCGATCAGCCATCGCGATCTCACCGAAGCCTTCGGTGATAATCAGAGTCAGGCCAATCTGCTCTGAGCCGGTAATGGCCACGCCAATATCGTACCCGAGAATGGTTTTGAGATCGTGATCGTCGATCCCCCCGGAAATGACGCCGGCGACTCCGATGTCTCGCGCTTTGATGACGGCCTCGCCATGAATGCGACGACCGGCGACGATGATGCAGCCTGCATGTTCCGGCTTGATTGATTCCGGAACAAGGTCCTCGTGTGGAGAGGAAACAACGATCGATAACGGACCATGTTGTTCCCCGCCGATTCCGAAGATTCCCTGAATAAATGTTGCTGTTGTTTCAACAACGACACCTTCAGGGGGAAGCACTTCAACAACTGTTCCATCAACAAAGGCGTTGACCTGAACAGGCTGCTGAGTCCCTCGGAGAATGACCTGACCGGTGACATGGGATACCGATTCAATGAGACCGGCAATGGGGGAATGGTATCCCTTTTTGAAGTACCCAAAGAGTCCGTTCGACTCGGCCAGCAGATCGCCAGGCTCAATCGAGGCACCGGCTTCTTTTCGCATTGCAGCAGCAACATCACCGGGGCTGATTCCAAGAGCGTTGGCAATGTTGACCGGGAAAATGTCGCCTGGTTGGTTCGTTCTCGCAACAATCTGAGTCGCCGTGACAGAGTCGCCGACCTGAACCAGAAGATCTCCCGGAATTGGCAAGACTCGTTGAACGCGGTAGCGCGTTGCAGCCTTGACCTGAAGTCCGGGGGTATAACTCATATCGTCACGCCGAGATCATGTTTCAGAACTCACGAGTGAAACGCCATACAGCTTGAACTGGCGCGCATGGCCAGATTGGCGTCCGTTGTTGTTATCTGCTTGTACGCGAAATCTCTCCATTTGTCATTGCGAATTTATGACCTGAATTCTTCGCGGCACGCGGGCTTCAACTTTTCTCCTATCGAGAAGGCTGCTGCGCGGCCACATACTAAAACGATACGGTCTAGTCGATGTCTGCGAACAGGGCGTCGACAAATTCATCTGGTGAAAACACCTGCAGGTCGTCGATCTTCTCGCCCACGCCGATGTACTTCACCGGGATACCCATCTTCTGACGAATGGCGATGACAACGCCGCCTTTGGCTGTCCCATCGAGTTTCGTCAGGATGATACCAGTGCAACCTGCGGCTTCACTGAATTTGGATGCCTGACTGATCCCATTCTGTCCGGTTGTTGCATCCAGAATCAGCAGACTTTCGTGGGGGGCTCCTTCCACACGTTTGTTGATGACGCGATGAATTTTCTTCAACTCATCCATCAGGTTCTGCTGAGTTTGCAGGCGACCTGCTGTATCGATGATGGCGAAGTCAAGTTGTTTGTTGACTGCCTGATCGCAGCCTTCAAAAGCAACGCTGGCAGGATCACTTTGAGCCGGTTTGGTGACGATGTCGCAGCCGATTCGCTTGCTCCACATGGTCAGCTGTTCGACAGCAGCCGCACGGAATGTATCACCGGCAGCCAGCAGAACTTTATTTCCCGACTTGTGAAGCAGGTTGGCGAGCTTGGCAATGGATGTTGTCTTGCCGACTCCGTTGACCCCTGAAACGAGAATGATTGTCGGCCCTTGAGCCGCTTTGTTCAGCGGACCAATCGGATTACTGCTCGACCAGGATTGTGTCGAGTCACCAATCAGAATCTCACGGAGCTTTGACCGGACAACGTCCCAGATTTTGGCAGGGTCGACAGTTCGTCCCCCGTATTCTTTTCGAAGAGCGTCAACGACTTCTGTGGCGGCGGTGACTCCCATATCGGTGGTGATAAGCCCCCGATAGAACTCTTCGAGCTTGGCGTCGTCGAGAATTTCGCCTGATTTGAAGAGGTCGCGGACATCTGTTCGCAAGACGTCCTTGGTCTTCTTCAGTGCGGATTTGAGATTGTCAAAAAGCCCCATCGCTTGTGCCGTTCAAATTGTTTCGCAGGAGTCTGGTTTGACGTTCAGACTGCCTTTGTCTGATACGAAATCCCGATAATTGATTATAGGAAGGTTGCCGATGCGCGAGTGCTTATTTGCTCGGAAGAGATTGATACCGACGATAGGCGGCATCCCATGAATCGATGTCTTGCGGTTCAAATGTCTGCAATTCAGACGAATTTCTCACAACCTGACGAATCTCCGCCAGTGAACCGATTTTCCCTGCGGATCGAGCCTGAATCAGGACATTTCCGAGAGCGGTCGCCTCTGTTGGACCAGCAATCACAGGACGCCCACAGGCGTTTGCCGTAAACTGGTTGAGCAGGGTGTTTTTGCATCCGCCGCCGACAACATGAATGACTTCGATCGTTTCCCCGGTGAGCTTCTCAATTCCTTCCAGGATCTCTCGATACTTGAGAGCGAGGCTCTCCAGTGCACAGCGAACAATCTGGCCTTCTGTTTCCGGAATAGGCTGTTTGTGCGTTTTACACCACGATTGAATGGCGGCTGCCATGTCGTCCGGGTTCAGAAAGACAGGATCGTTCGGTTGAACGAATGATCGGAATGGTTCTGCCTGTGATGCCAGATAAGTCAGTTGGCTGTAGTCGAAGGTGTTGCCATTCTTAATGAATGATTGTCGACATTGCTGGACGAGCCATAATCCCATCACGTTTTTCAGAAGGCGATATGTTCCATCAATGCCCCCTTCATTGGTGACGTTCTGTCTTAACGCCTCGTCTGAAAGGATCGCTTGCTGAATTTCGACTCCAATCAACGACCATGTTCCGGAACTGATGTAGGCCCAGTTTGCCGAGCCGGTTTTGTCTGTTGGAACAGCAGCCACTGCTGCGGCTGTGTCATGTGTCGGAGGAGCGACGACGTCGATTCGCCCGAGGCCGGTGGAGTGTGCGAGATCGCTTCGAAGCTTGCCAAGATTTGTTCCCGGAGTGACTACTTCCGGCAGCATTTTTGTTGGAATTTCAAACTTCCGCAGCAAATCAAACGCCCAGTTTCGTCGAATCGGGTCAAAGAACTGAGTGGTTGTTGCGTTGGTGAATTCAACAACTTTGCTGCCACAGAGGAGCCAGTGGAAGAAGTCCGGAATCAGCAACAGCTTGTCGGCCATTGCGAGGAGTTCCGGATCTTTCAACTGCATTGAAAGGACTTGATACAGGGTGTTAATGGGCATGAACTGCAAACCGGTTGCGGAGAAAATGTCCTTCCGCGAAACACGAGTGCAGGCATGTTCCAGAATGCCGTCTGTACGAGGGTCTCGATAGTTGTACGGCTGCCCGAGCATCTGGTCTTTCGCCGTCAAAAGGACGTAATCAACGCCCCATGTGTCGACTCCGACCGAGATGATCCGGTTGCCATAACGCTGCGCTGCTGCAGAGAGACCGGTCTGGATTTCTTTCCAGAGTCCGATGAGATCCCAGCGTCGGGTTCCTGCGACCTCTACTGGTCCATTGGGGAACCGGTGAAGTTCTTCCAGATGGATTTCATGTCCATTGAACAGGCCGGCGATAACGCGGCCACTTTCAGCTCCGAGGTCAACAGCCAGATAAACTTGCTCTGCCATATTCACTCCGAATGCAGCCGGTGCCGAGTCCGCAAGAATGCCAACAGATGCGCAGGGAGAGGGCTCGTTCCGTTGAAGATCGAGCCCGTCCCTGTGGTGAATTACTCAATAATCTTGCTGATCGGGAATTCGACGATTCCGTTTGCTCCGGCGGCTTTCAGGCGGGGCACGATCGAACGCACAACGTGTTCATCAAGAATGGTATTCACGGCCACCCATTCCGGATCGGACAGCGACGAAACCGTTGGGTCTTTCAGGGCTGGCAGAGTATTGAGAACTTTCTCCAGATCGGCGCGGCGAACGTTCATCATCAGGCCAACTTTGCCTTCGGCGGCAAGGCAGGACTGCAGCATCAGGGAGATGCTTTCCAGCTTTTCACGCTTCCACTCATCATCCCATGTTGCCCGGTTTGCGATCAGGCGAGTCGTACTTTCGATGACCTGATCGACAATGCGCAAGTGGTTGGCACGCAGGGAAGAGCCGGTTTCAGTCACCTCAACGATGGCGTCTGCCAGTCGCGGCGGCTTTACCTCGGTTGCTCCCCAGGAGAATTCAACGTCAGCAGTGACACCGTGTTTCGCCAGGTAGGCCTGAGTCAGACCGACAGCTTCAGTGGCAATTCGCTTGCCTTGAAGGTCATAGACTGTTTGGACAGGGGAATCTTCCGGCACGCACAGCACCCAGCGGACAGGACGACGACTGGTCTTGGAGAAGACCATTTCGCAGACTTCATGGACGTTCGCCTGAGTTTCCATCACCCAGTCGTGACCGGTGATTCCTGCGTCCAGAATCCCGTCTTCGACATATCTGGCCATTTCCTGAGCACGGATCAGCAAGCACTCAATCTCTGGATCGTCGATCGAAGGGTAGTAAGAACGCGAGTTGAATGTGATGTTGTAACCGGCTTTTTTGAAAAGGCTGGCACAGGCTTCCTGCAGACTTCCGGCCGGGATACCGAGCTTCAACACTTCATTCGACATCGTCACATCCTCGATTCATCCAAAGCAACGCGGAAATCTCCGGCCGCTGTGATTCTATGGTTCTAAAACAAGCCCTATTTGTATTTGGTCTGTCTACGTTTTTGCCGTAGTGACTCCTGGTCGTTACTTCTTGCCGTAGACAGTTGCCGGGTCAAAGATCCGTTCACCTTCGACTGATGTTTCCTGGGTCGCTGGATCAATCCGGCGGAAGAAGCAGCTTTGATAACCTTCATGGCAGGCGGCCCCACCAATCTGGTTGACTTTGACGAGCAGGGTGTCTGCGTCGCAGTCGTAATAAATTGCTTTCAGTTCCTGGATGTTGCCACTTTCTTCGCCTTTCCGCCACAACTTCTGGCGGCTACGGCTGTAGTAGCAGACCCGGCCTGTTTTCAATGTTTCCTCATACGCCTGTTGATTCATGTAAGCCAGCATCAGCACCACGCCGCTGGACGCATCTTGGGCAATGACTGGAATCAGATCAGATTTTTGAAAATTCGGTCCACTCACGGGACGATATCCTCATCTCAAAATAATTGAAAACAGCTGTGACCGCTTCATATCAACCATTTACGATTGTGGTGAACATCATGCGGGCTACATGGGCCACGATGGATGTGCAGGTTTGCAGGATATCCGATCGGCCTGACTGTATTCATTGAATTCTCATGACTGTAGCACGAGAACCGTCGTCTCACTACCGGATATCAGTTCGAACACTTCTGATTTGTGACCATGTCGACAATTTGAAGGCTGTCAGGTGTTTTGGCAATCCTCCGCCTGTCAGGTTTCCAATTGTTTCTTTTGGTTTCTCTGACAAAAACTCGCCGTCAGGTCTTGTCGTGCCGATTTCGTCGGTCACCACCGGCAGCGCTTTCTGGAATGTTGCCAGGCTGTGAGTTTTGCCGAGAACAGAGGGGAAAGCAGTCGAGTGAATCTCGGGGACGCAGTCCGATTTGGCTGTTCACACCGATTCCGTGGAAGAGTCCTTTGCAACTTCTGGCACATTTTCTACTATTCAGCCGGTCGTTTCGGGCGAAATTTGAATTTTTGAGTTCCCAGTACGGATTGATTCATGTCAGCAAGCGATGGCGGAAATATCACTTGGCACGAGCACAAAGTCAGCAGCGACGCTCGTAAGAACTTGAACGGACACAAGACCGCCGTGATCTGGTTCACCGGATTGAGCGGATCAGGCAAGAGCACAATTGCCAACACTGTTGATCACAAGCTGCATGAACTGGGGATTCGTACATACGTTCTCGACGGCGACAACATTCGCTTCGGGTTGAACAAAGACAAGAAATCTCTCGTTGAGAAATGCGGGTACACCGAAGAAGCCGGCGCACGTTTCGGTGTCGGTTTCTCTGCTGAAGACCGTATGGAAAACATCCGTCGTATCGGAGAAGTTGCGAAACTGTTCTCCGATGCAGGGATCATCACTCTGACCGCGTTCATCTCTCCATACCGTATGGACCGTGACGCTGTTCGCGCGATTCTGCAGCCAGGCGAATTCATCGAAGTTCTGGTCGACGCAAAAGTTGAAGTTTGTGAAACCCGCGATCCAAAGGGCCTTTACAAGAAGGCTCGCGCAGGGGAAATCAAAGGCTTCACCGGGATCGACGCTCCATACGAAGCCCCTGAAAAGGCAGAAATCGTCCTCGATTCCAACAACAAGGGAATCGACGAACTTGCTGATCAGGTTGTTGAATACCTGAAGGCAAACGGCTACCTGTCACGCTAGTCTATTTTGGTCGCTCAAGTGACCGCGAGGCAGCCTTTTCGATTGGAGAAAGCTGATCTCGCGGCTCAGAGATGTTGCACCATTGCTCAAATGCTCTCGTTGGTGAGTCCTTCTTGAGTTGTGCAGCAGCTTGATCAAGACCAGCAGGCTCTTGGGTCTGTTTAAGGTTTGTGGTTGAAATTGAGAATGGTCGCGCGGTTGATTCCGTGCGGCCATTTTCTGTTTATGGATACGGGATCACCTTTGATTGCATGCTGCGCTGAAAGGCTGCTGCGTTCCCGTCTGGTCGATTCAACTGGTCTGGGTTGTCCGGTGAATCTGGGGGTAGTTTGCTGGCGGTTCAGTGCAATGGATCGCTGACGACGTGTGTTCCTTGGTGGATCTGTTTTAAAATTTTTTCTGATGGGCTCCGTTGAGTGTGCGGAGATCAGGAAAAACACTGGTGAAACGTAAGTCGGTTCTTTTTTAGGTCATCCCGGCGGCGTGGTGTTGAGGATCGTGAAAACGCGTTTCGCCAGTAAAAACACTGGGGTTCCTGTGAGGCGGCCTTTGTTGATTCAATGGAGATGGAGAGGGGGAGATGCCCTTGCAACCGCAGGGGATTTGAGTGAGCTGGAGGAGGCTGAGTTGCGTTCGGCCGCATGATTTCCGCGGAAAATGTGCTCTTTTTACAAAGTTTGGGCGCCTTCAATAATTGACAATAAGGAATCGCCGGAGTCTACTTACCCAGCAATTCACGGATACATTTCCTCTTGGATGCCATTTTGAAAGGAGCCACAATGGCCGATAAGCCGTTGACAAAGACACAGATTCTGACCGAACTCTCCGAGCGAACCGGTGTTTCCAAGAAAGACATCGCAGACGTTCTCGAAAAGCTCGAAGGTCTGATCGAAGAGAGCCTCGGGAAAAAAGGACCAGGGGCATTCACTCTCCCTGGTTTGCTGAAGGTCGCAATCAAGACTCGTAAGGCTCAGCCTGCACGAACCGGCCGTAACCCACAGACCGGCGAAGAAATTCAGATTCCAGCTAAGAAAGCAAAGAAGGTCGTGAAAGTGACCGCTTTGAAGAAGCTGAAAGAGATGGTTCACTAAGCCTGGCGGCTGCAGGTGAATCCCTTGCCATTGTCTCGCGTTGTTTTCATTGAGTTCTGCTTGATGGATGGTGTGTGTCGTTGGTGAGGCAGGGCGTTTGTTGCGTCCTTGAGGAGATCGATATTTGCGCAACCTCGGCCAAATGGTCGAGGTTGTTTGTTTTTAGTGGTTGTGTTCAGCATGGCAGAGTTCCGGTTGCGATTTCTGCAACCATCTGAGTAGGAAAATGACTGACATTTCATCAGAAAATTGTCTGGTGAGCGCGATGTTGCGATGAGACCGCGGATGCCGTCATTGACAGCTTTTAGACATGGGAACACTGTTCAGAAAATTTGTGGATCGCCGCAATTGTCGACTCTGCAACATGATTTCGATATCTCGGCTCAGGTTGACGAAGATCCACTTCAATTTAGGTTTGACTAAGGCCACGGTCCGAGTAGGATCAGCCTCGTTGAGTTGAGTGATCCATCAAGAGGCGTCGCCCGTTCTGACGATGCCTCGCCAGTTATCCAGCGACAATCCGCGATTCAGTCGGACCTGTGACATTCGGTGGGAATGAAAGCAGAGTCATGATGTCAGCGGCAGAAATTATTTCTGTCGTCGTGCGCATGTTCTCGTTCGTTTTTCTTCGTCGTTGTTTCAGTGTCGGATGTCTTTGCGGATGACGTCCGCCTAAAGGGTTGCAAGATGCCACCCGTTCCATCCCCCAAACGTGCATTAGGCATTCATGGCAGTACATCGCCTCTTCAAGAACTCCGGACCGCCCTTCAGTCGCACCTTGGCCCGCGACGGTTTCAAAACTGGTTCGGCACCGGGTCACGATTAAAGCTTGAAGATGAAGTTCTGACTCTCTGCGTGCAGAGTCCGTATCTGGTAAAGTGGATTCAACAACAGTTCGAACGCGATCTGTTGAAGATTGCCGCGAAAATTGTGGGACCAGATGTTCGCCTGCAGTATGAGATCGGGGCAGAAGTCTCTTTGACTCCGGTTCCGGAGACGGTGGAGACTGCGCCTGCACCACAGGCAAGTCTGAATCGACGGACAACTGCTGCTCCGGCGCGCCAGGCGACACATGGTCGCGGGAAGCGCTTGTACTCGCTGGCAGATTTTGTCGTGGGCGATAGTAACTCGCTGGCGATGGCCGGTGTGCAGCAGTTTGTAGAAGACTCGGACACAGTGTCTCCGCTTTACCTGCACGGGGGAGTCGGGAACGGCAAGACACATCTGCTCGAAGGTCTTCGCGTCCGTTTGCGAAAAGAGTGTCCGCAGCTGCAGGTGATGCACCTGACAGCCGAGCATTTCTGTAACTACTTCTCGCAGGCACTCGCTTCACGGACACTGCCAAGTTTTCGAACAAAGTTTCGTAGCGTTGATGTGTTGCTGATTGACGATGTGGACTTCCTGGATGGCAAGAAAGGGTTTCAGGAAGAGTTCCTGCATACTCTGAAGCAGTTCGAGCAGGAAGGGCGGTCGTTGGCTGTGACTTCAAATCGTCACCCGCGTCTTTTGACGAATACGTCTGAAGAGCTGGTGAGCCGATTTTTGTCTGGCCTTGTCTGTCGTATTGAATCGCCGGACGAAGCAACTCGTAAGGAAATCGTGCAGCGTCGGGTGACTCGTCTGAAGACGAAGTTTACTCCTGATGCGATTGACCATATTGCCAAACGATTCACCAGCAATGTCCGTGAACTCGAAGGAGCGGTGAACGTTCTTTCGACATGGTCGCAGATGTCTGGTGGGCGTGTGACCGTGCAAATTGCCAGAAAGTTGCTGGGACGTCTGGAACGGGATTGTGTCCGTCTGGTCCGTGTCGCCGATGTGGAATCCGCTGTCTGCGAGTTCTTCAATGTGGATACGGAGCTGCTGCGGTCGAACTCTCGCAAGCAGACTGTCTCGCAGCCGCGTATGGTGGCCATGTATCTCTGTCGCAAGCTGACGCAGTCTGCTTACAGTGAAATCGGAACCCACTTTGGTGGACGGAATCACAGTACAGTGATGTCGGCGGAGAAGAAGATCGCTTCGATGGTCTCTGAGTCGAAGACGATTAAGATTGCATCTGAAAACTGGACGTTTCAGGAATTGATTCAAACACTTGAAGATCGCATCAAGTCGGCCTGACCGGCTTTAACCGGATTGGTCGGTTGATCGCTGCGATTTTCTTCATCTGCTGTATTCTGGACGGATTCTGTTCCAGCAGATGAGTGGGGTGTTGACCAGTTGGTCCCCCGGTGTTTCACCAA
>JBEBTF010000127.1:0-11740 GCA_040393865.1 Planctomicrobium piriforme
GGAGGTTCTCGGTTTTCTCCGGGGGGCCGGCGGAAATTAGGCGGCGGGCCGGGGCCTCCGCCCTCATTCATCGGCGGGCGTCCGTCAGGTCGACGAGGTGGTCGTCCGCCCCAGGATCGTCCATCGCCAAAACGGAAACGCCAGAACGATCGGCTAATGAATAATTCATTGAGCTGACTCAGACGCGGCAAGTCTGTTGCTTCTTCTTTTGCGTCGACATACTGCTTCTTCAAATCGGTGACGAAGTCTGACGCATCCAGACTCAGCAATTCCATCTGTTCGTCGCGAGACAAGCTGTCGAGATATTCGCTGAGCTTCGCGGAATCAACGTTCTGCTGGACTTCGAATCGCAACTTGAACAGTTCAACAGAGACCGCCTGCATGATTACGGAGACCAGTCGACGAGCATCTTCGGAGCCGAGCCATTTCCCCTCCGGCGGCTCGATCGGTGGCCCGGATTGGACGTAGCGAATGAGCTTCTCATCTTTGGTGTAGTTGGCGATCTCCTTGGCAACCTGAGTAAACTCAACCGGCGGATTCTCCAGGAGTGGTTGCGGGTTCACTCCGGTGCCGAACTCCTTCAGCAGTTGGAGCAGGCGTAACTCTCGTTTGAAGCCGGTGAGAGATCGAATCTCTTCCATTTGGGACGCTGTTAAACGTTCCGCAGCCCGTTGTTCCAAGGCAGTGAAGATTGCAACTCTGGTCGCATCATCGATGAGAGTTGGAAGGTCCGAACGGCGGTCTCCCCGCATCATCAGAGGTGGCATTCCTCGACGCACTGCTTCTTCACGCTGGCGATTGATCAGCTCCTGAATCATCTTGATCCGTGATTTCGGATCCGTCGTTTTCATTAATTCGTCACGCTGATGCGGACTTAACGTTTTCAGCCAGTTATCGTAAGTCCGCAGGACAGTTGCGAGTTCCCCTGCATTCTGGTGTGTGTCCTGAACAATCTGCAAATGAAACTGTTGTAACTTGTGTTGCTCAGTTGGGCTGAGTTTCAGGTAGTCAGAGAAATTCTGGTTCAATCGCTCGCGTTGAGTGGTGGACATCGCCGCGATCGCCTGAGCGTTACTTGCAATCGTTTTCTGGCGTTGTTGATTTCCTTGAGCCAAAAACGGAGTGAGTCCGACAGCGAGCAATAACAGACCAGCGAGGACATAGCGAATCGTCTGCGGAGTCATGGCGAGGTGCTCCGCTGAAGTTCTTTAAGGAGCTGTCTCTGAGCCGCCAGTTCGTGCAGAAATTCAACGCTTCCGGTTTCCAGGTAAACGTCCACATTCTGAATCACTGGAAGTTGCTCAAGCAGAACATCATCCTGCCTGGGGACCCAGCGATTTGTCAGGGAATATCCGAACATTCCCGCCGCGAGCATGGCAATTCCCCAAAGGCCAAAAACCATTCCGCGCTGTACTGAACGAAACCAGGCCTGTCGGGAGATTGGTTGCCGAAATTCTGTCAGGCGGGCCGTTGCGATGGTGCGTTCGGTGAAGTCCTGAGCCACCTTGGGACGTGGCAACAGATCGAGCATTTCATAAGTTCGAGCAAGCAGATCGATATCATTTCTGGCGACTTCGCTGGCAGTCAGCACCGATTCAATTCGGCGCGTACCGTTCTCGTCCAACTCGCCGTCGAGATAGGCGGCGAGATTTTCGCGATCTTCGGTATTGAGTCGTGTCAGCTTCGTCATGACAGGATTCAGGACATTTTCATTTTTTAAGTTTGCTTGAGAGTAAACTGCTCGAATGGATTTTAAACTTGAGTGCACTTTCAATCTGAATGAGCAGATTGGAAAACTTGTCGTGGTAAGGTCAACAGGTCTGAGAACGCTGCTCAGCAATCTCTGAGGACAGAGTGACCACACGACAGAGTGGTCACTCTGCTAGTTCACGTAGTTTTCAAGGGCTGCCCGCAGTTGTTCTCGTGCCCGCGCGAGCAGCGATTTCACGGCCTGTGGGGTGAGTTCCATGACTGCGGCAATCTCGGCGTAACCCATCCCTTCAAATTTGTGAAGCAACACCGCCATGCGTTGTCGCTCATTTAATGTTTCCAATGCCTCCATCACTCTCTCTCGCAGTTCTTCGGTGTCCGCCTGCCTCGTTGGCATAAAAGCGGATTTGTCAGGAAGAAGTTGTTCACCCGCGGAAATCGGCTGCGATCCGGAGGTGTTCACGGCAAACTGAACTTCTTTTTTTCTTCCTTTGGTTCGCCTGGAATTACTCGCGAGATTATTGGCAATCTGAAACAGCCAGGTCGAAAATTTTGCGGTCGCCTGATAACTGTTTCGGGCACGATAAACGCGAAGAAACACTTCCTGAGCAAGATCTTCAGCGAGTGCGCCATCCCGAAACATATTCGTAAAGATCGCAATCATTCGATCCTGGTACTTTGTGACCAGCTGTGTGAACGCAGCCTGATCATCATCCCGTACGCGCAGCATCAACTGCACGTCTGGATCACGAAGATACGGAGATGTTGAGGCAACGACTCCCGTATTCACAAACTTCCGATCGTCAATTGACCCGGCTGTCTTGCGCCAGGTCTCTTTCTGTTTTTAACCCCGATACCGCCATTGAAGTATCGCCGAATTTCTACGCCACAACCAAAACCCGCATGATTGATCGTAATCAAGGCCCCCGCAGCGCGACTACTCTGCCGAAATTGACATCTGAAAATAGATTATCCGATCAATCCAGATGGAAGCAATTCGTCCAGAGGATAACATCCAGAGATGCTCCTCGTTACGACAATGAATCCGTTACCCAAACATGATACTCTGGGATTTGTAAATGGGTTGCGTCCGAATTTGGGAAATCGATTCGATCGCAAACAATCCATTCGGCATAAATGAACTTTCTGATTTTGCCAGACAGAACGACACGCAATGATGCAGCCTCCCTTGCGCCTGGTACTCATCGGTCGAGATCAGCATCCACGCATTCAAGCATCCCTGCTGGAGTTAAAGCAAAATCTGGAGCAGCAGCCGGGGATTGAAATTACCGGTGTTTTTGAGAGCGATAGTGACACAATCCTCACGGATGCTGAAATTGCTGTCGTTCTGGGAGGTGACGGGGCGATTCTGCGCGCTTGCAGACGCTTTGGGGAAAGGCAGATTCCAATTCTTGGGGTGAATCTGGGACGCCTGGGCTTTCTCGCCGATCTGTCCCCTGACGAATTCAACGTCCTGATTCCAGAATTGCAGGCGAGGCAATTCAATATTGTGCCCCACCTTATGTTTGAATGTATCCATCGGCATGCTGATGGAAGCGAGCAGAAATATCTGGGACTGAACGAAGTCGCCATACAGTCAGGGGCCTCTCTGCAGCTAATCGAAGTCAGCCTTTCAATCGACGACGAGCCGGTTACCATCTTCAGTGCAGATGGAGTGATCATCAGCACTCCCGTTGGCTCGACAGCGCATAATCTTTCCGCCGGTGGTCCGATCCTTCGGCAAGACCTTCGGGCATTTGTCGTCACCCCCATCTGCCCTCACACGTTGTCAATTCGTCCGATCGTTGATCGCGCCAATGCCGTCTATCAGCTGACCGTCAATGATTCGCCGCCAGGTGTCATGCTGGTCGTGGACGGACAAATCAAGGTTCCACTTTTGCCGGGAGATCAAATCACGGTTAAAGCGGCCCCTGTCAATTTTGAACTTGTTCGTATGCATGGCCACAGCTTCTACGGAACATTGCATCGGAAGCTCGGTTGGCATGGTCAACCACGCTACCAGCATCCACGCCGAGAAGATGGCACAAGTTCGTAATGCTTCTACATTCGGTTCGTTCGCCGACTTGAGTGTTGTACGCAACTGACCTTTCAGTAAGTTGATAATACCGTATGGTTTTGTCAGGAGAACGTGAAAGATGTCTTTGACACCACCGGCATTTAAGGCGGTTTTGGAGGCTGATGAACTCGCCAAGATCCCCCGAGATTTAAGGTTTCATCCGACCTCGAATCCTCACCCTCGCGTGCTGACAGCGGAACAGATCGCGCACTTCAACAGTCAGGGTTTTATTCGCCCGATCTCAATTTTCAGTGACACGGAAATCGCAGAGATCCGGAGCAACTTTGACCGCTTACTCCAACAGGTGATCGCGGAAGGTGGGAACAGCTATTCCATCAGTTCCGCTCACCTGAAATATGGTCGGGTCTACGATATCCTGACAGACCAACGGATTGTGGACGCTGTGAGTGATTTGCTGGGTGATGATGTGGTCGGCTGGGGGTCTCACTTCTTCTGCAAGATGCCACATGATGGCAAGAAGGTCGCCTGGCATCAGGATGCGAGCTATTGGCCGCTCTCTCCTTCCAAAGCTGTCACAGTCTGGTTGGCAATTGACGATGCGGATCAGGAAAATGCCTGTATGAAATTCATTGCAGGATCGCATCACGTTGGACATCTGACATTTCGGCCTAGCAATCCAGAAGAACATAACTTGCTCAATCAGACAATCGACGACCCTGAACAATATGGTCCGGTCGTTGATGATGTTCTGAAGGCAGGGCAAATTTCGTTACATTCCGACCTGCTCCTGCACGGCTCCGATGCCAACAACAGTGATCGACGGCGGTGCGGACTGACACTTCGCTATGCCGCTGCCGATGTTCGAGCGGAATTGGACTGGAATCAAAAAGGGGTTTGGGTACGTGGACAGGATCGGACCGGTCATTGGTCCAATCGCGTCCGCCCCGTCGCCGATTAAACGGGAAGACTTTTTTTGATCACCGGCGAAGTTTTTGGACTCGTTGACTTGTTGTGTTCAGCACTCCTCAGGTGAAATGGCTTACATTCATCTGCTCATTTCAGGAACCTGCGCCAGCACTTGTAGAAGAGGATTTCATGTTGCGTTCAAGCTTTGTGATGACCGCCATTGTCGGACTGATGCTTTCAGCATCTCCGGTTCATGCGGCGGAACAGTATGACCTTGTCGTCTACGGTGGCACGAGTGCAGGCGTAGTTGCCGCTGTGCAGGCAAAGAAGATGGGGAAATCCGTCGTTGTTGTCGGCCCGGATGTGCATCTTGGTGGTTTGTCCGCCGGCGGTCTGGGCTATACCGATTCAGGTCGGAAAGAGGCAATCGGGGGAATCAGTCGGGATTTTTATCATCGCCTCTGGAAGCACTATCAACAGGATTCGGCCTGGAAGTGGGAACCCAAGAAACCACTCCGCAGTCAGGGGCCTGAAGAAACCGCAGAGAAACTTCCTCCTGGAATGTGGGTATTTGAACCTCACGTTGCGGAGAAGGTGTTTGAAGATTACGTCCGCGAGTTTGATATCCCAGTCATTCGAAATGAATACCTTGATCGAAAATCCGGCGTCGTAAAAGACGGAGACCGGATTGTCTCCATCAAAATGCTGAGTGGAAAAACGTTCTCCGGAAAGATGTTTATCGACGCGACCTACGAGGGAGACCTCATGGCCGCTGCGGGGGTCAAATACCATGTCGGCCGTGAGGCGAACAGCGTTTATGGAGAAACACTCAACGGAATTCAAACCAACGGACCACGACACGGCCACCACTTCATGGTCACGGTTGATCCCTACAAAATTCCAGGGGATCCGAAGAGTGGATTGCTTCCTCGAATCAGTGCAGACCCACCGGGGAATCACGGTGAAGGAGATCACCGGATTCAAGCTTACTGCTTTCGAACATGCTTTACTGATCATCCCGAAAACCGAATTCCGTTCCCCAAGCCAGAGGGGTACGATCCATCGCAGTATGAACTGATTCTCAGAATCTTTGATGCCGGTTGGGATGGGGTGTTTCGGAAGTTCGACCGTATTCCCAATATGAAAACGGACACGAACAATCATGGTCCGTTCAGTTTCGATAACATTGGGTACAATTACGATTACCCGGAAGGCAGCTACGAACGCCGTCGTGAAATCATCAAAGAACACGCTGTCTACCAACAGGGATTGCTTTACTTCCTGGCAAATGATCCCCGTGTCCCTGAACATATTCGTACGACCATGTCGAAATGGGGACTGGCGAAAGACGAGTTTCTCGATAACGGAGGGTGGCCGCATCAACTTTACATCCGCGAATCTCGCCGGATGATCGGCCCCTATGTGATGACAGAGTTGGATTGCCGCGATTTACGCGAAACCCCACAATCCATCGGGATGGGTTCCTATAGCATGGACTCACACCACACTCAGAGATACGTCACACCGGAGGGCCGGGTCGAGAATGAAGGGGATGTCCAGATCGGCACTCCGCGCCCTTACGAAATCGCTTATGGGGCAATCACTCCCAAGGCGGGAGAATGTGGAAACCTTCTGGTTCCCGTTTGTTGCTCCAGCAGCCACATTGCATACGGCTCGATCCGTATGGAACCGGTCTTCATGGTACTCGGTCAATCAGCCGCGACCGCAGCCTCTTTGGCGATCGACCAGAAGCAAAACGTGCAGGATGTGCCTTATGAGAAACTGCGAGAACACCTATTGAAAGATGGCCAGGTTCTGGAACTGAAGGACCCAGCGACTGAACGTTTGAAGTCGTTGAAAGGCATCGTCATCGACGACACCGACGCCAAGTACACCGGCCACTGGACTCCGGCACACGCCATTCGGACCTATCTCGGAACTGGCTATCAGAATGACCGCAACACGAACAAGGGGGAGTGTACTGCTCGCTTCGAGGCGAAGCTGACGCCGGGGAAATACGAAGTCCGGTTCGCTTATGTTCCACACGGTTCACGCGCGAATAACGTTCCAGTCACGATCGAACATGCCGGTGGCGTTGAGAAACTCGCGGTCAATGAGCAGACCCCTTACAAGACAGGCGAGGTTGATGCCACACTCGGAGTATTCGAGTTTGGTAACTCAGGAGCTGTCACCATTTCAAATGCAGGGACCAGCAACTTCGTTGTCGTTGATGCGGTCCGGTTTGTTCCGGTGAAGTAAGCCGCATCTTCAGTTTGAAAGTCGACGATCTCCCCGGAATCAGTGATCCCGGGGAGATTTTTTCGTATGGTTGTTTGCTTGTCAGAATCTGGTTGATCCTGAAAAACTTCGGAAGCATCACTGAACACAAAACCGGATTACAGTAGCGTAGAAAGATCGTCGATTCGGATTTCTTCACGACTCGCGAGCGGTTCTCCATACCCTCGGTCAATCGACCAGCCCCAATAGCGAGCGCGGTCTTTGATGTCATCAAGCAACGTTGGATGCTGATTGTTTCTTCCAGCGATGACCTGACTCTGATAGCAACTCACGGCTTCGAGCTTCTGGTCGATCTGGTCCGTGATATCCACGACGAACGCAGGCTTCGGATGAATTCGGAGATGGATGCTCCAGTAATAATAGATCCGAGGTGGATGAAAACGTTCCCCCTCCATGTCAGTTTTGGACAGCTTCGACCAGAACCGGGCCGCATCCACCAGTGCACTGGCGGCCACATGATCCGGATGGGAATCTTCCCAGTAAGGAGCAAGAATGATCTCTGGTCGAGTGAGGCGAAAGACTTCGGCCAGCTTTCGACGGGATGAAAGGTCGTTCTCCAACTTTCGGTTCGGCAGATCTAACTGGTATCGCCAGTCCAGGCCAAGCACTTGCGTTGCCTGTTCCGTTTCCGATTTTCGAATTTCCAGCGATCCATACGGGGTCGGTTCGCCACTGGTTAATTCCACCACTCCGACGCGTTTTCCTTGCGAAATCGACTTCAAAATGATGCCCCCCACGCTCAACTCAGCGTCATCAGGGTGAGGAGCGACAACCAGCAAATTCAGCGGATGTTCGAGCGGAACCATGAAATTGATCTTTACCGGTTCGGGATGATTTGGGATACGGTCTAGTTGGATGAAGAACAATTCGTCATTCGTTTTGTTGCAGGCGTCCCTCCCAGTTTCGGGCATCTTACTGTCCCGTCAAGACAACCGGTTCACGGTCTCATGAACCGCCGGTTGGCAACACGTGACAGCTTTCTCGGAACTGCTTTGGACCAATTCGAATTTGGTGTTCAGCGATTTGATGGCGAAATGGAAGTTGTTCGCCTGCCCCCTCCGTTTATTAATTGACGAGACACATTGAGCGACCTGCTCTCAGTGTACTTGTCGCGACTGATTGAATTCCTGATTCAGATCAATGTCGAACAACCCCCTGCCGCCTCGTTGCGGAAGGAATGTTTCATGCAACGATTGACGTTTGTCTTACTGCTCCTGGCAACCACTCAGGGATGCCAATCTATGGTCACATCTAAGGCCGCACGAATCGCTGCTCAAGAAGGTTCTGAATCGGCAGATCCGTGGATTCGAAGTGCCGGTGATATTGCGAGAACCGAACACACTTATGAAGAGGTTCATGATCCGCTCGGACTCAGAAAATATTTCACATCAGAGAAGGCCCGAGAGATCGAACGCAACGTCGGCATCGGTGATTGAGCTTCATTCCGTTCTCATCTGACTTGAACGTTCAGGTCCTCAAAAAATTGGTTTCGGAATCAATTCTAGTGCTTGCAAAGTTGACTTTGTGACATCAAGGACTTGCAAACGTTCGACAGCAAAAACGCTGCTCAGCGTGAGGCATTTCTGCGCGAACTAAAATGCAACTTGCTCTAGCCAGAGACAAGTGCGGTCGATATGCTCTGATTCGGACATTTCCCGGGACGTTCCTGTTCCGGCTACGACGTGATATACCTCAAGAATCACGTTGAATCAGGCCGTGTCTTCACGATCATTCGGAAGATAGGCGGTTCGGATTGATCAGGTAGACTCTCAGGCATAACGGCTTCATTTTAGTACACGGCATCTCCGTCAAATCCTTTTTGAGTAAGTCGGAGAGTTCGTTGTCTTCATCGACAGGAGATGTTGTGAATTCATCGTTTGGGAGTCCTTCCGTGAATTCCTCTTCGACTCCTCCTGAGCCTGAAGCGATGATGGCGCCTAAGTCGCAAAATAGTTCTCACGTTGGTTCTGTAGTTCCATCGGAAACCGGTTCAACAACCATCCGTACAACGCTGCCGGCAACCTGTCCTCTTGTTGAACGAATGTCGATCAACCAGCTGACAACATTGAGGACATGCCTGACAACGGATTTGAACGAATACCGTCGGTTCGGCGTTCCGGCAATTGGACTGCACTGGCGAAAAATTCTTCGTTATGGTGTTCGCCGATCTCTCAGGCGAATTCAGGAGTCGAGACTGCCTGTTTCCAGCCTCGGATGGATTGGCGGCTTCACAGGTGAACATGGTCACCCTCTTCGTGACCTGATCGCAGAATCTCGAAAGATCATCCGTTTCGCGGGACAGGCTCGAGCGAGCACTGTCACTGTCATCACCGGCCCGCAAGGAGGGCACATCCGTTCCCACGCGTTCCGGATTACAACGGAAGCCTTGAAGGAACTCGGTGATCTGGCGGGAACATACGGAATCACTCTGGCTCTACAGCCAATGCATTCCATGTTTTCGAAGAACTGGTCGTTCCTCAATTCGATTGACGATTCTCTGCAATTGCTTGACCGAGTGAATCACCCACAGGTCCAGTTGGCATTCGGGACTTACCACCTCTGGGAGGAAGCCGACCTGTTGAAGCGGATTGAAGAAATTGCCCCCCGCATCCGTCTGGTCACGCTCGCAGACTGGGGGCCGGCTCCCCGTAATGAAAATGATCGACTGGTTCCCGGAGAAGGAAACCTTCCTCTTTCTGGCGTGATTCTGGCTCTGGAGAATCACGGATTTGCGGGCTGGTATGAACTGGAAGTTTGGTCCCGAGACTTGTGGAATCTGGAGCATCGCGATTTAATGCGACGATGCATCGCGGCTCGAGACCATTTGTCCTCGCAGATTGCCAGCTGCTGAGCGTTTTTCGTTCAAACCGGTTGTCTCATTCTGACACATAGCAGGCTGGTATACGGTTCCACTGCGTTTCTTTGTTTTTCTGGGCTCATCCGAGTTGAACAACTCGTCAGATGTCGCTGAAAAATCGAATGGAAATCGCTTGAGTGGAGGCAAGGGGCGCTCGTGCTGCGATTGTCGTGTGTTCATGATGAGAGAATCATGAACTCCCGCAGGCCTGTCATCCGACCATCCTGAAGAGTCCGTGTCGGAGTGGAAACCACAGACGCCGTGGTGGATTGCTCGCGATTTAGACTGGGGAGTGATATTCTCAAGAATACCGGCTCGTCCTTCCTCCCGAATCCACCTTCGAACGTCAAAGTCCCTCCTATGTCTCACGAATGGTATTCCGTTGACGAATTGGCGCGACAACTAGGACGTGATCGTCGTGAGATTGAACGCCTGGCGAGTCGCGGCCGCATCCCCGCCCATAAACGAGGAATGGAGTGGCAGTTTCATGCTGCCGAGGTCACGCAGTGGCTTGAGCAGGAGATGCGAGACTATTCCGACAGCCAGTTAGCCGCATTGGAATCGGCCCAGGGCAGTCCTCATGTTCCTAAGGAAATTCCGGTCTCAAGCTTGCTCAAGCCGGAACTGATTCAGGTGCCGCTGGAAGCCCGTACAAAGCGTTCTGTTCTGGAAGCGCTTGTTGAGACGGCCGGGAGAACCTGGCAGGTGTGGGAGCCAGCAGCAATCCTGAAAGCCGTACAGGATCGCGAAGCTCTGTGTTCAACGGCATTTGATAATGGAGTCGCTTTTCCACACCCCCGAAATCCGCTTCCTGACGCAACCGGTGAATCCCTCGTTGCGTTTGGCCGGACGACCAGTGGGATTATGTTTGGCGCACCGAATAATTCATCGACGGATTGCTTCTTTCTCATTCTCTGCCGCGACACTCAGACGCACTTGCAGGTCCTTGCTCGTCTGTCTCGCATGATTCAGCTGCCAAATTTTCTGTCGCTTCTGAGATCCGCTGACGATGCCCGTACGACCTACGAGGTCATTCTCTCAGCAGAACGTGAATTCAGCTGACGCCGAGTGTTCGGCGACATTCTTCTTGTACGTACGACCTGGAGGCGCCATTCATGTTGTCACTGTGGAGATGTGTCCCGAGTTGCCAGTCAACTTTTCGAACTGGCTTTCAAACCGGGCAAACCTCAGGCCCCTTGCGTGCTCATTTAATGACGTCATCGGTCGGACTTGTCGTCGGGCTGTCGCTATTGTTGGGAACTCCCGCCCTCGGGCAAGGGACGCTGAATTTTCCAACGATCGGTGAAGTGACCTCCAGTGATCCTTCTATTGTTGACCCGCAGGCAAAGATCGAAGTCATTGCGTCCGGGTACGATTGGGTCGAGGGCCCGGTTTGGGTTCAGGACGCCAAAGAGCCGCACCTCTTGTTTTCCGAAATTCCGAGTAACACGGTTTTGAAGTGGGTTCCCGGGAAAGGTGTCTCCGTCTTCCTCAAACCGTCGGGGTATACAGGCGTCGTTGATTACGGGAAGGAACCCGGTTCAAACGGATTGGCGCTGGATCGTGAGGGGCGACTGGTCAGCGCGGAACACGGAGACCGTCGTATTTCAGTGCTCACAAAGGACGGCGGAAAGCTCACTCTGGCAGACAAATTTGAAGGAAAGCGATTCAATAGCCCGAATGATCTTGTTGTGAAATCGAATGGTGACATCTATTTCACCGACCCGCCATACGGACTTCCAAAGCAGCTTTCTGATCCTCGCTGTGAGATGGATTTCTGTGGGGTGTACCGAGTCTCGAGTAACGGGAACGTGACACTTCTGACAAAGGAACTGACTCGTCCAAACGGAATTGCATTCTCACCTGATGAAAAGACGCTCTACGTTCCGCAGTCAGACCCAAAGAAGCCTGTGCTGATGGCGTTCACGGTA
>JBEBTF010000128.1:0-11670 GCA_040393865.1 Planctomicrobium piriforme
TCTGATGCAGGTGTGGCTTCTCAAGCTGAGAGGGGGAGAAATGCAAAAAGCCGCTCGAAATTCGAGCGGCTTTTGCGTCGGTCGCATCGGGCGGGGGGAGGGCCCAACTATGCGACTCGTTCTTCTTTGCGGTTTGAACCTGGGCCCCCACGTGGTGGGTAGCCGTATTCGCGAAGCTTGCCGGAAAGTGTACGAATTCCGATCTTGAGAGCCTTGGCGGTCAGTTCACGGTTGCCGCCGAATCGGTTGAATGTTGCTTCGATCAGCTTGCGTTCCATTTCACGCAGGGTCAGACCTGGCAGTTCGGTCGATTCATCATTCTGTTCGAGCCATGGCTCAATTTCGTTGGCTGTGATGACTGGATCATTTGTGAGTGAACAGCATCGGGCGATGACGTTTTCCAGTTCACGAGCATTTCCTGGCCATTCGTATGTCATCAGGCGAGACAATGCTTCGTCTGACAGGCGGCGAATCGGCTGGCCTTCTTTGACCGAGCACTGTTGCAGGAAGTGTTCTGCGAGTACAGGCAAATCGTCCATTCGCTGACGGAGTGGTTTCACAACGATGGTTGTGCGTTCCAGAACTCGCAGCAATTGTGTTGAGAACTTGTCCTGCATGCAAAGTTCACGCAGGTTTGCAGAAGTCGTCGCAATGATTCGTGCTCGCAGTGGAACGTAGTTGCCAGCGTGAGGGAATGCATTGTTCAGAATGATTTCTGCCAGCTGGTGTTGCTGACTGACGGTGAGAGCTTCGATTTCTTCGAAGACCAGTGTTCCGGCAGCAGCTGCCCCCAGGCGACCTTCGTTGTTCTGATCGCCGAGCAGTTCGCGTTCGATAGCGGAACTGGTCAGCAGGCTGCAGCGAATCGTCAGCAGTGGTTGACCTGGGCCGCTGCGTGTGAGGTGAATTGCTCTGGCAACTTCACTTTTCCCTGAGCCCTGTTCCCCGCAAACCAGAACTGGTTGTTCGTGATCGGCTGCGGCATGAATCTGTGATCGCAGCTCGCGAGTGGCATCGCTGATTCCGATCAGGCCATCGAACATGCGTCCTTCGAGCTTCTGACGGAGTTGAATGTTCTCGTTGATCAACTGTGCTCGTGCAACGCAGGAGAACAGTGCGCGACCAATGCGTTCTGGTGTGAGCGGTGGATCGAGAACGTCGCATGATGCACTGCGAGGAGGAGTCATTCGCTGGCCGATGGATGGCAGCAGGATAAACTGAGTTGGCTTCTCTGCTCGGCGGACTTCCGCGTCGAGAGTTTCAATTTCAGTTGCTGACTCTGGTTCATCGATGACAGCAGCAGCGATCATGTCGTTCAACAAAATCGCTCGCAGTTCCTGAATCGATCCAACCGAAACGCAGTCATATCCTGCTCGTCGAATCGCCAGTTCGAGGTGCTGTCGTGATGCCTCGCTTTTCGCACAGGCGACGACCTTTCCATTAGGCCGAATCGTGGCTGGTGGTGTTACGGACATGAGATTCCTGCCGAAGGCCCATGCGTACAGAATCCGATCGCTATGACCTTTGAGAGGAGGTCATTCACGGACACCGCATGCTTGAGCAAGGGGTGATTGAGACGAGGAAGTGAAGTGAGGAAGTTGTGTCAGAAATGTTTCAGAGGTGAGTGGCGGGGTGATATCTCCATCGGCAGAAAAGTGTCAACACGGCTTCGTATGATTTTCAAAAAAGTTCTATGAGGCTTGGTAAAAGATTCAAGAAATGACCCCTTTGTGTCGGGATCAGGTGGCCATAAAAAAGGGCTCTGAGAAGACTGAACTTCTCAGAGCCTAAGCACTTTTGACGAATTTTAATGGTGTTTTGTCAGTTCAGGTCAACGGACCTGTCGGATGTCGACTGTTCGGCCTGGAGCCTGTCCAAGAACGTCTCCACGAACAATGACGACGTGTTGACTGGTCTGAATTAACCCCTGACCCTTTGCCCAGTCGATTGCTTCCTGAACGGCATTGGGATTGTTCTCGCAATCCGGCGAAACGAGAGAGGTGATTCCCCAGCAGAGATTCAATGCTCTCGCGGTCTGTTCGTTGGGAGTGACGGCGAGAATCGTTGCTCTCGGACGTCGATTGCTGATGGCCAGTGCCGTTCGGCCAGTGATTGTCATTGTGACAATCAACGGGGCAGAGACGATCTCACCTGCAACACAGGCGGCGTCGACCATTGCTCTGGTGATGGGCTGAATCAACCCGGAAAGTGGTGCTGCGCTCTGTCCTACAAGTAAATTTTGAGACTTGGAGATGAACTCCTCAGCTTCTTCGCAGATCCGGCGCATCGTATCGACGGTGTGCACTGGAAAGTTTCCGATGGCACTTTCTCCAGAAAGCATCACCGCATCGGTGCCATCCATCACGGCATTGAAGACATCGCTCGCCTCCGCACGGGTGGGCCGGTTGGAGTGCTCCATGCTGTTGAGCATCTGTGTGGCCGTGATGACAGGGCGGTGAAGGGCGTTGCACAGTGCGATGATTTGTTTCTGGATTGCTGGAACGTGCCAGACATCCATTTCGACTCCAAGGTCTCCACGAGCAACCATCACAACATCAGTTGCAGAAACAATCGCTTCGATATTCTCTACAGCCTGAGGCTTTTCTATTTTGACAACGATGCGTGCATTGCAACCACGGTCTGACAATTCCTTTCGAAGCTGGTGAACGTCTTCCGCGGTTCGGACAAATGAAAGACAGACAAATTCGATGTTGTCTTTGTGTTGAGCCGTCCAGTTCAGGTCGTTCAGATCCTTCTCTGTCAACGACGGAACTTTCAACTGAGACCCAGGCAGGTTGATTCCCTGACGGGATCGCAGGCGGCCGGGTAATGTGACTTTGAGTCTTGCCTTGCCTGGGGAGGTGGCGATGACTTCCATCGCCACGGTTCCATCGGCAAACAACACATTCTCACCGACTTCCAGGTCATTCGGCAGGTCTGTGTAAGTGCATGTCAGTTCAGTGGGATCTTCCCCTGTGGATTGCGTAACCAGTGTGAATTCCTGATCTGGCGGGCAATCAACAAGATCTCCCGCAATGGGGCCAAGCCGGAACTTCGGCCCGCAGAGATCCTGCATGATCGCGACATGCTGGCCTTCGGCATGACTGGCTTTGCGAATTTCCGTAACGACCGCAGAATGTTCTTCGTGATTCCCGTGTGAAAAGTTCAGGCGGAAAACATCGACACCCGTTCGAATGAGTTGCCTGAGGATTTCAGGGGAGGACGATGCAGGTCCAATCGTGGCAACGATCTTTGTTCGAGAGGAACGGACCACGGTAGATGGATCAATATTCACGACAAAATCCCACAATCTTGATCACCAGAGTGTGCATATTTCCTTCTGGAGACAAAAGGAAACAGTTCTGGCGAAACGTATTGAACTGAGCCATTTGAGCGGGGGCTCAGTCTAATGCAATTCTGCTCGTTCAGCTGGGTTTTGCCGGTAGTATTCGCAGAAAATTGCGTAAAGATCAGGGTGGAAATGTCGCATCGGGCGAGGCGATTCAAAGAAGGCTTCTGTCGTCACCGCAAAGAATTCGGCAAGGCTTGTTGCTCCGTAGCAATCCAGAAATGTCGGAGCTCCAATCCGGCAGGAGTCGACCAGTTGGTCATATGCTGAGTCGACAATTTTCTGCCAGCGATTCAGTTGATCGACCGTGCTCATTGGAGGTGTTCCATCGACACTGCGACCGTTGAGCATATCGAGCTGATGTGCAAATTCATGCAGAACGACATTGCGACCGGGAGACTGCTCTCCGATCACCTGTCGAATGTCAGACCAGGACAAGACGACTGGGCCGCGATACCACGCTTCGCCGATGCGAGCCTGTGTTCCTTCGAGGACCACTCCTTTCCCAATGACAGTTGTTTCTTTGCCGACAAACGTTGTCGGGTAGATCAAAATGGAAAGGACATTCTCGAAATGTTCTTCATAGCCCAGATTCATGACCAGCAGGCAGGCGTATGCCGCGATGATCACTTTCATCGAGTCCTGTAACTGAAGGCCATTGCAGCCTTCCCAGTTCTTCTCAGCGACAAACACCTGCGTTAATTGTTGCAGGCGGATTCGTTCATCAGCTGTCAGTTGGTCATATTGCCAGATCGACTCCGAGAGCAACCGGTGCCACTCAGCAGGGAAGGGCTCAGCAAGAATTTGCTTTCGCCGTCGAGATTTTAACCAGTTGAAGATCATGAGGGAATGCAGCGTTGATGGATTCGTGAAACTGAATTCTGAACCGTGAGTTTCGTTTCTGCTTCTCGAAATCAATTTAACGCTGAAGATTCATGATGCTATGCCTGTTGCAAGTAGTGGACGTGCAGATGTTCTTGGGGAAGATGTCTTTCGGCCAGGTCGACCAGATGTTGATGGTGAGTGAAGAACAGCACCTGAGTTCGTCGGGAGAGGTCAGACAGCACTTTTAATGCTGCAATCGCCCGTTCGTCATCGAATGTTAACAGGATGTCATCCACGATAAACGGCACTGGATCGTTCTGGTCGAGCCAACGTTCCAGACTGGCGATTCTTAATGCCAGATAGAGCTGATCTCGTGTCCCTTCGCTCATGGATTCAACATGAATCACCTGATCAGTGCTCTCGCGGATTCCCACGAGAATTGGCTGTCCATCCGCATTGTAATCTGTTTTCAGCGACCTGAATGAGTTCAGGGTTAAAGCTGCAAACAGCTCGCTGGCCCGAGTCAGAATGGGGCTCTGGGTTTTCTCTCGGTAGCGATCCATTCCCGCTTGTAGAAGAGTACCAGCGATACGCAGCACCATTAACTCTCTGGTTTGTTCAGTGAGTCTGGCAACCATCGATTCACATTCTTCGAGTTGCTCCGCTGCCGCAGCGCTCCCGTTCATGCTCTTGAGCGTCAGTTCTTCTGTCTGAATCGCACGAATTAAGTTTTCTCGTTCTGCGGCGTTTCGTTCAAGCTCTTGTTGCAGTTCTGCAACCTGAGCCGGAAGGCTGTCCGGATTTATTCCATTCAACTCTGCGACGAATTCTTCAAGTGACAGCTGACCAGCTTGGGCGAGCAGTTGATTCTGAAGTTGAGAAACACTCCGCTTCAGTTCAGCTCGTCGCGAGGACAGCGTTTCGTGTTCTGGAAGATCTTTTTCTGACTGACACCCTGATTGTTCCAATAAGGTCTGGATGATGGTTTGGCAATCTTTAATGCTGCTTTCGGCCTTGGATTGTCGTTGTGTCTGCTCTGCCAGTTGTTGCTTCAGAGCTTTACGTTGAACCTCCTTCTCCTTCGCAAGCTTGAGTTCGATTTTCAGTGTTTCGATTGCTTGCTCTGGAGTCGACGCATTGATCGCGATGTGTTGTTGCAGACGCGTTGTGACGACCAGAACTGCTTCTTCCAATGCGGCAGAGTCATCGTCGATTCCTTGAATTCGCTGCTTGAGGTCATCGATCTCCGCCGCTCGGTGTGAGAGACTGGTCAGCGTTTCAAGTACGGAATTCGCCTGTTGAATGTGAGCCTGCCCATCGAGGCCCAGGCATTCCATTTCTGATTTCCAGCGCTGTTCCCAAGCCTCAAGATTGGCTGTGGCTTGCGTTAAATCAACTTCGGCATCCCGCAATTCTCTACTGCTCTCCTCAAGCTTCTGCTGCCACAAATTCCGGTTCTGCTTTTCTGCAATCAGTTGATTGAGTTTCGTCTTTGACTCGGCGAGAAGATCGGGGAATGACAATTCAACAGAGAGCGTTTGGCCAGTCGTCTGTTTGAGAGCGTTGATGAGATTGGAAGAGACTTCCTTCAGGCGAGCCTTCTGTTTCTCACTGGCCTGTGTCGCCTCTCGCTTCGCGTCGACTTTGTCCAAAATCTGTTGATACTCTCGGCGCCACCCCTTCATTTCTCGCGGTGTTCCGGCGGTCATACCGTGAGTTGTCCAGAGAGCTTGCCATTCCAGAACCAAGTCGGCATGAATCTGCTCTGCCCTTGTAACCTCGGATTCAAGATCTGTGAGCTGCTTCTCTTTCTCAGCAAGGTTCGATTGCAAATGTGCTTTTTCTGCGACACGATCGGCTTCGCGTCGCATGGTGTCGGCCAGCGAATCCGCCTGCGTGACTTTGAAAAAGAACGCTTCCCTGAGCGTGAGGGCATGGGGGACGGTGGACAGATACTCGGCGATCTCTGCGGCTGTTTCTCGATTTGAGTCGAGGCCGTGCTGAATCAGAAGTTGCCAACCACGATCACGATCGGACCGAGCGCGGGTCAAATCATCTTCAGTCGAAATGACCTGACCTTCTTCAATATCAATGATCTGTTGCCGAAGAGCATTGGCCTCTTTGGTGAGTGAATGACACTGCTTTTTGAGAGCGTCGAGGTCGGCCGTCGCCTTTCGGAAGCGTTCGTCAAACAGATCGATCGATTCATCAAGTGGAGGTGAAATCGCCAGCAAATCATCCAGAGTTCCTGACCAGTGAGGCAGTTGTCGCACCTTCTGGTCGATCTCTTGTGATAACAGTGCGATCGTGTGTTCAAGTGCCTCAATCTGACTCGGTCCATCTTGGAGGGCGGTGGCCCCAGTCAGCGTCTGTTGCAATTGCGCATGATCACCCACTGGTGTCGAATTTCTTAGCTTGTCTTCAACGTCCTCAATTGCTTTTTTCAGCTTATTGAGTTGAGTAGTCGTCGTTTGGACCTTGTCGAAAAGGCCTTGATGTTTTGAGGCCAGTTCCCGAATGACGACACGTCTGTTTTCGGGAATATGCAGGTCAGAAATCGCGTCGAGGTCTGGTCCTTTTCCAAGTTCCGTTAAGAGGCGTTCTGCCTGCTTTCTCGCATTGTTCAACGCGGAAACAAGATCGATTCGATCCGCTCGCGCCTTGAGATCACTCCCCAATTGAAGCGATAGGGCCTCAATGGCACTCTCTTCAAGCAAAAGTGCCGTTGGAACGTCGATGGAACTGATTTCTTCTTCAATTGCTTTGAGACGTTCATTGGCATCCGCCAACGTCGTTTCAGATTGTCGCAATTGAGTCTGCGTGTTGATGCGACGTTCCTTGAAGTCATCTGGAAGCAGAACAACATGCTGCAGGTCCTTCAGCTCAGCTGAGGCCTGTTTCCATGGAGCGAAAGAGGGAAACGCGCTCTTCAAGCGTTCAAGACGAGTAAGATTGTTGGATGAGGTTCTTGTTTGCTGATCCAATGCATTCTTGCTTGCTGTCAATTGCTGAAGGCGATCGTGATGCGATTGCCATTCCGTGACAGCAAGTTGAAGATTTGCGAGTTTCGTTCTGGCTGCGGTCAGTTCTCTGGATGCCTTGGCGAGTGCTCCTCCCTGGCCTTTCTTTGTGAGCAACTCGTCTGCCCGCGAGTCAAGTTTTCCTTGGAACTGGCGAAGTTCTGCGACTCCGCCGGCGGTGAAAAGGATTTCCCCGAGCTTGCCTTCCCCTTTTTCCATTTCGGCTCCACCGCGACGCAGTCGGTCGTGGTCAATTCCGAACATGGATTGAAACATGTCTCCATCAATGGTGCCGAGAAAGGCAGACAGGCAGTCATCGGCCAGGGCTTTATCGTCGTTCCCGTCTCGCAACGATTTGCTCTTGCCTGGACGTCGTACAAATTCCACCTGAGAGCCATTGCGGTGGATGAGATTGGCCCCGACTCGGAGCGTTGAGAAGGAGTGCGCAAACTGGTCTCTGTTCTTCGATTCCGTTGGAATTCCGAAGAATGCAGCCGAGATCGCTCTCAAGGCCGATGTCTTGCCTGCCTCGTTGGGGCCATGAATGACATGCAATCCAGTCGAAGCAGACGAAAACTCGATCTTGCGGTCAGTGAAGGGGCCGTAAGCTTTCAGATGTAGTCTGAGAATCGTCATTGTTGCTTTCCTCCTCTCAGATCTTCCATCAACATCGCACCAGCCTCGTCGATTATGGAGGACAGCCAGTCTGGATCGTCGACCGGGATTTCGTCCTGAACCAATTGAGGAAGTTTGCTGCGAATCCATTTCAGGTCACACCCCCAATCCTGCAGCAACGCAGGGTTGGTTTGAGCGTCACTGATCAGTGATGCCAGTTCTCCTAACGGGCCATCTCCGCAAAACGCAAGCCGCGCGTCTTGTGAGGGGGAAGAGGTGCGGATCTTCACTTTTTCGATCCAGATTCGATCCTGACCTTCGGTGATTCCCAATGATCGGATCTCATTCGTCCATCGGGCGGACTCTGCCATCAGGTGCTGATGGAGCGGCACCTGCCCTTTGAGTTCCACACGGACAGCCAGCGGGTGATCCGGTGTCTGGCGTAGTTGCTGGTTCAAAGCTGTTGATACCAGTTGCAGCACATCGTCTTCGGTTGTTGCCGACGAGAGATCGACCGTCACGGCTTCCCAGCGCATGACATCCGTTGGGCGAAACTCCAATGTACAGCTCTGATCGCTTTGAACACTGACGAGATAACATCCTTTCGCTCCCGTTTCGCGAATGTTGCGCCCTTGCAGGTTGCCGGGGAAAACGATGTTAGATTCGCTATCGAGAACTTCCCGATTGTGAACGTGTCCCAGTGCCCAGTATTGATATTCCTTCTGCTTCAAGCCGCCAATTGTGCATGGGGCGTAAGCCTCGTGCCCCTCGCGTCCAGTTGCGCAGGTGTGCAGCATGCCGATATTGAACAAACCGGAAATGGCGCGAGGATAGTTTTTTGACAGATCGTCTTTAACTGCCTGTGTTGCAAAGCTCTGACCATGGATCGCAACCCCCAGAGAATCAATGGGGAAAGTCTCCGGTTCCTTGGGTGAGAACATCTTCACGGTATCAGGCGGAAGATTTAGCGACTTCGTCATCTTGTTTGCGGCATCATGATTCCCGGCGATCAGGAATAAGCGGATGCCAGCATCTTTCAGCTTGGCAATCTGCGTCTGAAAGAAGAGTCCGGTGCTGAAGTCATTCCAGTTGCCGTCGTAGAGGTCTCCGGAAATCAACACGAACGCAACCTGCTCATCCAATGCGAGTTGCACCAGATTTTCCAGCGATCTGCGACTGGCCTGTCGAATCGTCTCGACGGGAGCCCCTTCGTATTTCTCAAGGCCCCTTAAAGGACTATCGAGGTGAATATCAGCAGCATGGATAAACTTGAACACAGGAGCAGTTCATTTCCTTCAGGGGGCTTCTGATGATTCCATCAAACTGCAGCAACATGTTCGGAATCGACTTCTGGAATTGACCGTCGAACCGAGAGCTCGGCAGCGGACTCCATGAGAGGCCGATCAAACTGTTGTGAGAGTATTGCACCTGAACAGGTGTACGGTGTCAACTCTCTGCCAAGTGAAATTTCCTCCGCCGGTCATGACGGCAATGGGCGCAGCGGAGCTCGAATGGAGCTGTTCGCGCCAAACTGGTCGTGTCACACTCCCTTAGGACGTGCCGAGACGATATGCTCCGAGACAAGAAGACAGACGATTTGAGGGCAGTTCGCTCCAGATCTTGATTTCCATGTGATTTGGCCGAGTAACGATAGACCGCCGCATGACGACGAAGACTGAGCCACTACGAATCGGCATGATTGGATTGGGCACCGTAGGGACTGGTGTTGCACGCATCCTTTGTGAACACGCCGAACGAACTGCTCAGCGTGCTGGTCGCCCGATTCTGATCACGCGCGTTGCAGTCCGCGATCTCGGCAAGACGCGAGACTTCCTGCCTCCCAATGTCACGCTGGTCACCGACCCGATGGAAGTCGCTCAGGCGGACGATGTGGATGTCGTCGTGGAACTGATGGGGGGAGTTGATCCCGCCAGACAGTATTTCACTGCTGCACTCAACGCTGGCAAGCATGTCGTTACAGCGAATAAGGCGTTGCTGTGTACGCACGGTGATGAACTGTTCTCGCTCGCCAGAAAGAAGGGATGCGCGATTCTTTTTGAGGCGGCCGTTGCTGGGGGCTGTCCGGTCATTGCCGCGATCGGGCAGGCGATGACGGGGAATCAGATTACCTCTCTCGCTGCGATCGTGAATGGAACGAGCAATTTCATTCTCACCAGAATGTTTCTGGAGAATGCGTCCTATGCGGATGCGGTCGCCGAAGCACAGCGTTTAGGCTATGCCGAAGCTGATCCGTCGATGGATGTAAAGGGGATTGATGCAGCCCAAAAGCTGGGCTTGCTGACTCTGCTCGCGTTTGGCAAGCGAGTGACTCCTGACCAGTTCCCGGTTCAAGGGATTGATGAACTGAGCTTGATGGACCTCAAGTTCGCTGATGAGCTGGGATACGCGGTGAAGTTGCTGGCGACAGCCAAGCTGGTCGATGGCAAGCTCGAATTGCATACGCAGCCAACTCTGATTCGTCATCGCCGTCCACTTGCTCAGGTGAATGGCCCGTACAACATGATCGAACTGACTGGTGATGCCGTCGGTAAAGCATGGTTCTCCGCAATGGGGGCGGGGCAGATGGCAACCGCATCCGCCGTCATCGCTGATCTTGTCGACATTGCAGTCGGTCGCGGTCAACTGACCTTTGAACGGCTGACCCTGACGGAATCTGCCGATGCAGTTCCATTGCAGCAGCCGGAACAGATTCGTCGTCGATATTACATGCGATTTCTGGTGGAAGATCGCCCAAGAGTCATTGCTGAAATTGCAGAGATTCTTGGAGCGAACGGAATCAGCCTGGCTTCGGTCATTCAGAAGGAAGCGGAAGAACCAGGCGAATCCGGCAAGTACCAGATCGTTCCACTGGTCTTCATGACTCACCAGACAACCGAAGGGGCCGTTCGTGCGGCTCGTGAACGCCTCGACCAGTTGCAGACCGTGATTTCCCCATGGCTCTGTCTTCCGGTGGCAGATTAATTGCCTTGCCGAGAGCAGTTTGCTCTACCGAGTGCCCTCGCAGCGGCCGTTTCGATTGATGAAACACAACTCGCCGCGTGGCGGAATTGTGGAAATCATCTTGCAAGGCGCTCTAGGATTCGATTTTTAGGTGTCTGACGTATTTCGCGAGTTGTTCGTCGCTCTTATTTTGGTTTCTGAACTGAAGAAGTTAAGAGTGACGAAATGCTCGCGTGAAGGGGATCAGGGCTCATGAAGATGGTCATCGCACAACCGATCGCCGGGGTTTCCATTGTACGTGAGACTGAACTGGAATCCGTCTATCCTTCTGTGGCATCATTGGGAGTCGGGCGGTTGATTGGAACCCTAATGCAGGCTCCTGCATCGATTTCCAGTGCAACGATTCGAATTGGTATTCAGTTTCTTCTGGGATGCCTGCTGGCCCCTGTCAGTGCTGTTGCTTACGGCGCAGGAAAAGTGGTGAGGAACAACTACGTCATCACAAATCGCTCTGTTGTGGTGAAGGCGATTCTTGGCTCAAAACGCAAGTCGGAAGTCCCGTTGGCGGAGATTTCTGACATTCAGATCACTTCTCGGCCTGGGTATGAATTTCATCATGCAGGAGATCTGATCCTGAAAAATCGCGATGGAAAAACGCTGCTCGAAATGGTGGCGATTATTCATCCAGGTCGAGTGAAAAATGTGCTTTTAGAAACTCAGGCTGCACATGCTCAGGCGGTTCAGGCTCAGGCGGTGATTCAAGCCAGAGAAGTCCCAGCGTAAATTTCGACGCTTAAAATGTTAGAGCACCTTGCAAAATCATTTCCACGTTTCCGCCACGCGGTGAGTTGCGTTTCATCATTCGAAACGGCCGCTGCGCGGGCACTCGGTAGAGCAAAC
>JBEBTF010000129.1:0-11482 GCA_040393865.1 Planctomicrobium piriforme
TTCCGGAGTTCCAGTCTGCTTTTGCCAGAGTGAGGTAGGGCGAATCGAGCGAATGTGGGCCCCTGCCTAGTTCGCCTGACTCGATTCTGAGAGGCCAGCAATTACAGTGACGCGCGCTTAAAATTCATCGCGGACACGGTACTCAACAATGCATGCATATCTCCCCATAGTGCTATTCATCGTGATACCAGCACTGGCGGGTATTCTGTCCCGTTCGCGTCAACAATTCGTCTCGTCCTCAAGCATGTTTGCGTCCATTGTCATCGCATACACGCTTTCCACCTTGGCGCTTAAAGGTCCTGTTGAGGATGTCGACTTCATCTTCGAGATGGGGATCGTGCTCTGGTGTCTTCTATGGATACTGTTCTGCTTGGTGTACTACTGCGTACTGGCCCGCTTTGTCAGCACGTTCTTCGGGGACAGAGAAGCGAAGTAGACTGGGTAGAGGAATTCACCCCCTGCGTTTTCGAGTTTCACCAAGCCTATTCACATCGATGCGTGCCAGTGGCATCGCTGTGCACACTTCCGACATATCATGATAATCCTTGCTGAGCACGGGCTTCTGCGGTGACGGCTTCTGCATGTTCTTTGGGCTGAATACGAGACCCCAGACGGTTGGCATATGCCCTCGTCAATTCTGCTCCGAAGAGAAAAATCTGGGAGGCATAGTAGAGCCAAACGAGGAGTGCTGCGAAGGAGCCGGCTGCTCCATATGCTGAGGTAATTCCGGCCCGACCTAAGTAGAGAGCGATAAGCGTCTTCCCTAGTGAAAAGAGGAACGAAGTGACCACCGCTCCAAACCAGACATCACGCCACGCCACTTTCGCGTCAGGCAAGAACTTAAAGATCAGGGCGAACAGCGCTGAGATCACAATCAGATCGAACGCGAACGTGACCAACTGACCAATTCCGCTCGTCTTCCAGTCACCAAGCAATGGCCCAATTGCCGCAAGAGCCGAGCTGACAATGAGGGAAATGAGTAACAGGAAAGCGACTCCCAAAACCATCGAGAACGACAGGAAACGGCTTCTTACAAATCCCCAGATTCCACCGCCGGGCTTCACCTGAACCTCCCAGATCGTGTTCAAGGCGTCCTGCAACTGGCCGAACACTCCTGCTGCTCCCAGCATCAGCATCAACACGCCCAGGACCATGGCAAAACTGCCCCTCTCCGGTTGACTCGCGTTCTCGATAATCGCCTGAATGGCTTCGCCACCCTCTTTCCCGACCAGATGAGCAAGCTGGTCAGTCACCTGACCTTGGGCCGCTTCCTTCCCAAAGATCAGTCCAGCGACGCCGATCATGATGACCAGCAATGGAGCCAGAGAGAAGATGGTGTAATAGGCAAGAGCTGCTCCGAGTCTCGCGGCTTTATCTGCCACCCAATGCTCACCGGCTTCCCTCAGAATCTGAATGAGCAATGAAAATCTCATAAGTACAAAGCCTCGCCCATTAGATAAAAGACAGCAAAGGGTGACGCCGCTGCGAATAGTGCGTTGAGATCAGCCCAACATCTCTTGTACCGCAGAATCACCTGTTCGCTATCCCCCAATCACTGGTTTTCGCCGACTCCCAGCGATCTATACGGGTGACACGCCCTGACACACTGCAGATTTGATTCACTTCAAATATCGACTCGTCAATAACTTCAAGATGGGGGCCGAGTTTGTGTCTATCTCCCAAAACGAGGAATCAAAACACGAGATCTCCAGAAAGCCTCCATCGGGTTCACAACCAAATCCATGAACTGTTCCATCCGCCAATTGGAAATCCAAGTTAATGAAGTTCATAAACTCTTCCTGAGACATTATCACGCCTTGAGGATTTCTGGTTCGCTCTTCGAACTCAAACACATCTCCATCGAGAGGAAATCTGCTGATAAACGCAATGTCTTTTAGCGACCAATAGGCGGCAACAGGATCGCCAAGCCGACGTACGACTTCTCGAAGCGAGATGAGAACTCCACCGTCCAGGTCTTTGATGTTAAACATAAGTCCGGAATCACTTTAAACCGTAAATAATCCGAATGTTAAGTACGCTGCACACGTGAAGGCGCAACCAAGCAAGAGAGCATCCAGCACAGACGAATCCAGGACGAACTGAGGGATCCAAGGGAGGTTGACCCAGAACATAGAGGTGGAAAACAACCAGAAAACGAAAGTCAGTGCCCCCACGTCCGCGTCAATTTTTCCAGAGCGACCCAATCTCAAAGCGCGAAGGAGCCTCCATCCACAGTTCACTGCCGCTGTTGCAATCATAAATGTCAGACCAGTCAAAGCTGCAGAACCCGCCCACTTCGGGACACCTGAAAGATCAAGCGACAGGACTCCAATGCGAACGATCGCAAGTACAACTCCAGCAAGGAGGGCGTAGAAAAACACAAGACGCAGAAAAGCCCGGAGTTCTTTCCGAACGTCGTCACTATCAAAATTGGAATTCTGTATCATTGAGGGCACTGACCTCCTAGTTATCTCGAACTCTCATTGACGCTTCTCAAGCACAGTTGTCTTCAGGTGTGTCTCGACAATAGTGTAAGATCGAGTTGAGAGCCTGTTCCTGAACAACATACCAGAATTGAAGAGGGTCACGTGCCTGGAATTCCTGTCGTCGGTCGTAAAGCTCCTGCGTTCACATTGCCTGCTTCAACTGGAGGGAAGATCAAGCTCAGTGATTATGCCGGGAAGAGTAATGTCGTTCTGTATTTTTACCCGAAAGACAATACCCCCGGTTGCACGACTGAGGCCTGTGATTTCCGCGACAACATCGCTCGACTGCAGGCGGCTGATACTGTTGTACTGGGGGTCAGCTGTGATTCGCTGAAGTCACACGAGAAGTTTGTTGAGAAGTTTTCGCTGCCGTTCCCGCTTCTCTCGGACGAAGATCACGCCATTGCCGAGAAGTATGGGGTCTGGGTCGAAAAGAAGAACTACGGAAAAACGTATATGGGCCTTCAGCGGTCCACTTTTCTGATCGGGAAGGATGGCAAAGTCAAAGCTGTCTGGCCGAACGTGAAGGTGAAAGGGCACGTCGACGCGGTCGCCGAAGCGATCGAGAACCTTCCCAACGAAGCCTAGAGCAGTTTGCTCTACCGAGTGCCCGCGCAGCGGCCGTTTCGATTGATGAAACACTACTCGCCGCGTGGCGGAAGCGTGGAAATGATTTTGCAAGGTGCTCTAAGCAAGAAACGGTAACACGTCTCGATATCAGGCGAGCAGGGCCGCAAGCAAACCTGACAGGACGATTCCATCAAAGGTTCCGGCTCCCCCGATCGAAACAACGGGGACCGGGACCTTGGTGATGCTTTTGAGATGGAGCAAATCCGCCCCGATGATCGGTCCCAGCACCCCGGCAACGAACGCAGTCGCCGCACGCTGTTCTGGATCGGCGTCGAGCGGAAGCAATACAAGCCAAGTGGCCACGACACTGACGAGCGGCGGGATAAAGACCGGGATCAGAATTCCCACCCCTTCTACAGGTCGCGCCGCCCACCAGCAAACGGCGATGCTAACCAAGGTGACGAATAGCAGCCCCCCAAAGGGCAGGGCGTCATCATCAAGAATTCTCAGCACCTGCATGATTGCCAGCAACCCCGGAATCAGGCAACCTCCGACATTCACCGCCACGAGTGTGTCATACTGAACTCGGCGGTATTTCTTGGCTGTCGAGGCTTCCAATGGGTCAAACGGGGAGTCGTCGAGTTCCAGCTCATCTTTCTGGATGCGTCCGACGGGAATGTTAATGAACGAACCGACGACAATCCCAATCACTGTCAGACTGGCACCAAACAAACTGAGGCCAATCCGCTCAAGTGCCGAACGTGCGGTGTCGTATAAAACATACGGCAAGATACAGAACAAAATCAGCAGCAAGAACAACGGCAAACACCCGACGATTGGGTGAACAGTGCGAGTCGGACCACCGATTTGATAGACTTGAAACGCCATTGAGTGCAATTCGAAATTGAATGTCGCGAAGGCAGGCCCCCAAGGACTAAACTACGCCCGACAAGCCTTCCAGTCTTCAAGAATAGGATAGTTCAAACCGGGACACACCTGCGACAGAGGTTTTTGCCTCGCAAATGAATTCTCAGCTCGAATTCTGCCACTCCACACTGCCCCACTAGCTGCTAAAATTTCCGTATGTCAAACAAAGATTACTACCAAGTTCTCGGGGTTCCTCGCAGCGCAACCAGCGAAGAGATCCGCAAAGCCTTCAAAAAGCTCGCCAGGGAGAACCACCCTGACGCGAAGAAGGACGATCCTGCGGCCGCAGAGCGGTTTAAGGAAGCCGCCGAAGCCTACGATGTCCTCGGCGACGAAGACAAACGAAAGAAGTACGACCAGTTTGGGCAGAACTGGAAACATGTCAAGGAAGGCCAAAACCCATTCGGGACAGGGGCTCGCGGGAATCCATTTCGAGATGGCGGCCCAGTGGACGTCGACCTGCGTGATCTGTTCGGAAATCAAGGTGCCGTCGACCTGGAACAACTCTTTGGCGGGATGTTCGGCGGGGGCGGTCGCGGACGGGGGCGAGCACCACAACCACAACGTGGTGATGATGTTACCGCAACCATTACGGTGCCATTTCACACCGCTGCACTGGGCGGCACCTATGACGTGACGATCGATGGTCACAAAAAATCCGAAGTCCTGACGGTGAAAATCCCGGCTGGAATCGAAGACGGCCAGGCAATTCGACTCTCAGGCCAAGGCCAGGCAGGGGACCATGGCGGGCCGGCTGGTGACCTGAAACTGACGGTTCGGGTTGCTCAACACCCTTATTTCCGCAGAGAAGGACGGAACATTCTGGTTGATGTTCCAGTCACGCTCACAGAGGCCGCCCTCGGCACCAAAATCGACGTGCCGACCCTGCAGGATGGCGTTGTGACGATGACGTTGCCTGCAGGAACCTCCTCAGGTGCCAAGTTGCGACTGAAGGGCAAAGGAATTCATTCTGCTCGCGGCGGTGCCGCAGGTGATGAACTTGTTGTGATTAAAATCGTCACACCCAAGGGGATCGATGACGAGTCGAAAGCGCTTCTGAAAGAGTTTGCAGAGCGCAACCCACAATCGCCTCGTGACGGGTTGTGGTAACCGTTACTATCTAATCAAAATGAAACGCCCCTTGTTTGAATTCAAACAAGGGGCGTTTTTGATCGATGTCACTTCACTGCCACCAGAACGTTATTTCTGGCGGATTGCTTCTGACATAACGGCGGCTGAGGTTTCTTCTGCACGGCTCTTCAGCAGAGACATTCCCAGTTGGCTGAACAGCAATGCGCTATAGCCAATCGTTGAGATCAACGCGTTCTTATAGAACGGGATGGCAGCGAGGTAAGCAGTCTGCAGACCTGCCAGTGTCTTTGGATAGTTAATCCAGGTGTCAAAGGCCCAGACGCCGAAGTTGCTGACCGCGAAGAAAATGGTTGGAGACAGAATACAGGCCACAGTGATGGTGCCGACATTCCGTGAACGACGAACGAGCAACCCGGCTCCGCAAGCGAGAATCAACCCGAGATAGTTCATGAACTGGCCGGGATAAATGGCATATGCCAGCCCGTCTCGCATCCCGTATTTCAATCCCGACAACACCCCGATCAGGATGTCACCCACCACCCAGGCGGCCAGCGGAACAAAAACGCCCATGCTCTGTCGACGGAAAAGAGCGACCCCAAAGATTCCCACCGCAAAAAACGGTGTAAATGTCCATGGGTAGGTCGTTTCCGACTGAATATCCATCCCGAAGTGCATTAACACAAAGGGAAGGATCTTCACAACAAGACAAAGGCCGAACAGAGAGGCCAGGAAAGTTTTATTGGGCTGATACATTTGTTCTTCGCGAGTGAAAATGGTGAATTTCGTCGTGTTAACACATTCGAAGGCACCAGTCCAGACAGGAGCAGCCGCTCCCGCCGTTTTGCCCAGTTCTCAAGTGTGACGCCAAACGATAAGATAACTCTACCCGGATTTCGAACGAACCGGATTCGAAAAATGGCACCTCTCTCAGTATCCAGAGAGATTCCCGTTACTTCCCTTGCGAATATGCGGCGAGAAAAGTCAGGTGCCTCCCCGGTTAGCGACTTCCTGCTTGTCGATCAGGAGTCCGTTACGATTCCATTGATCAAATTGATTCGGTAGTCATGGCACGTGTCGTTCTGGCAATGAGTGGAGGAGTGGACAGCTCCGCATCAGCCTGGCTTCTGAAAGAGCAGGGGCATGAGGTCATCGGGCTGTTCATGCGTTCCGGCGTGCATGAACCGGAAGTGTGCTCGACTGCGCCGTCTCTCCTGCCGATTGTAAACACGAAATCCCACAAGCAGGGATGCTGCAGCGTTTCGGACGCCGCGGACGCACGACGTGTGGCCGACGCCCTCGACATCAATTTCCACGCACTCAATTTCAGTGAAGCCTTTGAACAGATCAAAGATTACTTCGCAGACGAGTATCTTGCCGGGCGCACTCCCAATCCCTGTGTGATGTGCAATGTCTGGCTGAAGTTCGGCAAGCTTTGGGATTTTGCAGAACAAGTCGGTGCCGAATACATCGCAACCGGGCACTACGCTCAATTGCGAGCCGTCCCCGGTGAATCACGGCCCGGGCTGTACCGCGGTCTGGACAGCGGGAAAGATCAGTCTTACGTGCTGTTCGGAATTCGTCCTGATCTCCTCAACAAGATCATCTTTCCAGTTGGGGGATACCAGAAGGAAGAACTCCGCGAACTGGCACGTAAAGCAGGTATCCGAACCGCCAACAAACCAGATAGCCAAGAGATCTGCTTTATTCCAGACAACGACTATGGGCGGTTTCTACACGATTATCGTGGCCCGCAAGAAACCGCAGGCGATCTGGTGGACACCGCAGGAAATGTGGTCGGCCAGCATCAGGGCTATCAGCATTTCACCATCGGACAACGTCGTGGACTCGGCGTCACGTTTGGCGAGCCGCGATTCGTTGTTCGCATCGAACCAGAAACCCGTCGGGTTGTGCTGGGAACGAAAGAGGACCTTGGACGCTACACGCTGGAGGCAAATCGCCTGAACTGGCTGGCAGAAGGGTTAACGTTCCCACTTCGAGCAACAGCTCAGATCCGGTATCAGCAGACTCCCGGACCATGCGAAGTGACTTTGACTGGCGATGATCGAATGCTCGTGACTTTCGACAATCCGCAGTTTGGAGTCGCCCCCGGTCAGGCAGTTGCGATCTACGACAACGATCGCATTCTGGGCGGTGGTTGGATTCTTTAATTCATCGCACCAACACTCAAAGCATCTCTAACATCAGTTCATGGCGTTCTCGGTATTGCCGTTCGCCTTACCGGTTGAATCTGGAAGCAGAATCAGTTCCGCCAACGGCACGCCCCCCCGTTTGAATTCCGCGAGTGTCGTCGTCCCCGGTTGCTTGTTGATCAAGGAATCCCAGGGGTCGGCCAGTCGACGTACAAACAACACGTATCGTGGTGGATCAGCGGCCTTGTCATCGTATGGGACAATCTTCAAATCGGGTCGGTGCCTTAACCAGGACTGTTTCTGTGTCCCGTCGAGATAAATCGGATGCAACACAGGGGCGATTCCAACCGTTGCCCCCTCTGGCAGTTGATCACTGATTTCTCTTAAAAACTGCGGAGCCAGACTGTCTCCCCAATACGTTGGCTCCATGCCAAGCCGACTCGCTCCATTCAGCCCTCCCACCAATCCGTTGTAGTAGCTCAACTGACAAGGATGTATGGAAACGAGTTGCCACGCCGGAAATGCAAAACAGGCGACAAGGGCAACAACTGCCGCCGCCACATGAACGCGTTGTCGCAATAAGCGAAACAATCTTGAGGACGCAATTCCGACCCAAATAGAGAACAACGGCCAGATCATCAGAAACAGGCGTTCTCCGTCATAAACCGCGACACCCGGAATCGCAAAGACGATCAACGGAAGCAAAATCGCCCCGGCAATCAATTGGTTCTCGCGACGGGAGAGACCTTGGCATTCCCGATCTGTACTGCGTCCGGAGAGAGTGGTCCCAAAGAGTCCCAGGATCAGGAATGGAATTGGCGTCGTCACCAAAAACATCACGAAGGGGTAATGCCATGGCACGTCTTTATCTGCGTACCGTTCACCGAAGTAGTAACAATAGAGTGTGATCCGATCCGTCGCTTGGGTGAAATACTGAATGAACCGACCAATCGGGTCCGCCCATAGCCATGGCCAGCCGACCAGAAACACAATGAAGGAGGTGACCGCAAGGACAAGAAGTGCGGCGACTCCGTTCCTCTTCCACTGCCAAAGAATCCAAATCGTCAAAACAGGTGGCAGAAAGATCGCCTGAATCTTGGTGAGGAGTGCCACCCCGAGCAGAAACCCCGGAATCACGCCGTCACGCGCGGTCAGCGTTTCTTTTCCAGACAACAACTTTGCTGTTACGAGAACGCACCCTGCATACGTCAGGTTCACCATGGTTTCCACGGACGCCAGATGGGCGTGTGCGAACACACGAGGGGTGAACCAGAGAGCAATCCCCGCTGCAAGACCAGCGATGATTCCTGCACGAGTTGTTGTGAACCAGGTCACCAACCAGATCAGCAGACCGAAAACGCAAGCGGTTCCGATCCTCGCATAGGAAATACGATAGAGCGTATCCTGCTCCGCGCCCGAGAGTCGAGTGAGAACAGCATTGGCTGCCGCCCCGGGGAGCCGCCCTAATGGGGGATAATCCGGGTGATACTCAGGAGCATTGAAGATGTCGTAAAACGTCCCTGGGTGGAGCATCCCCACTCCGGAGCGTAAGGCGAGTTCCACAAAGAAGACGCCCCCTTCAACATTCAGGCTTTCGTCGAAGGTCAAACCCGGTCCGTCAGTAGACCAGCTGAGATCGTCCGCCAGATCGATGGTGGTCAGGACAGAAACGGCTGCGGCCAATGCAAGCAGGATGGCCGGCCATGTGTGGCGGAATCCCGTTTTATCAATGGCCGTTTTATCAATGGCTGAAATGCACGAAGCGACCCCTTTAACAGAGGTCGCTTCGTGCTTTTTTGTCGAGCCGCTCATCAGCGAATCCGGTCAACTGTCGTAGGAGACGTTTACCCGGTTTGGCCGGGCTGTGTGACATGTTTGTAGTCAGACGTTACTTGACCAGCCTGTAATTGCAATCTGTCTGGAAGTTAAGCTATCGAACACGTCGCTCTTGGTATTCCCCAATACCAGACCGAAGATGGACCTTCGTGCTCGCATCACTTCACTATTATTACAGACAACTTTTACCTGAAGGTCAATTAGCAGTTGACGACATCAATCACACAGCCTTCGGGATATCAACTGCTGCAGAACAACAGATCGATTCCGTTCCGAAGCTCGCGACACCTGATGGTGATAGCGGGCGATCCGCAATCATTAGGCCAGCGTCTTACGACGGCTGACGAGCGTCCTGATCCGTTCTGCAAGCAGAGCTGCATCGAACGGTTTCCGGAACGTTTCGTTGAAAATCGTGCGGTCAAAACCACTAGCGGTATCGTCGTCGCTCAAAAGAGCAATCAGAACGGTATCGGTATAGTCGTTGTTGCGACGCAGATTTTGCGCGATCATCAGGCTCTCGTTACGTCCCATTGCGAAGTCAATGACAACGCAATCTGGATGTAACGATTCCGCTTGGATTCCAGCCTCGAAACCGCTTGCGGCGAGTTCGATTTTGAAATCCTCAATGGGCAGGACCCCTTCGAGTCCTGACCGCACGACACCATCAACTCCAACGAGCAAGAGTTTCCCCATTGCTTCGTCTTCGAGTTCTCCCAATGGCATTCCGTGTTCTTTGAGGAACCGGATCAAATGCTCACGGGGAATTCTGCGGTCCTGGGAACCGGGAATCCGGTATCCACGGAGTCGGCCAGAATCGAACCACTTGCTGACGGTGCGTGGTGCAACTTTACAAATTTTGGCGACTTGACCAGTAGTGAAGATCGTCCTCATTGCGGGCTCTCCAATCACAATCTGTCTGGGCAGGAGCTGTCTTAGCTCCAGATCTTCACCCCAAATTCGACAACTTGGCCGGCTCTCCTAGCCCGTGGGTCCATGGCAACTGCCAGTGTCGATTTTGGGGTCATCTCAGGAAATGGAAATTTGTCAACACGTCTGCGATTGGGCCGGAATCACTCTGTGGTCAGCAGAAATGAAGTCCGTGATGCATCGCAGGTGTTGCCGGTGTGGGAGCCCACGTAATTCAATCGAGGAACGCATTCCACTCTTGAATTCGCTTCTCTTCAGCATGCGATCCCCGATGGATTGACCATCATTCAGTCTGAGCAGAGCCAGATCTGACACCAGCTGAATCATCGACATGTTGTCTTTGATAAATGCTGGCAAAGTCAGAGCACCTCTATTCAGATCCATAGGATGCAGTCCTAATGAGTCACACATTAGATCTGGTCAGAAGATGGTTACGGCATTCTGCCGCAGCCATCTGCCCCCCCCAAGTCTCAAGCATGAACCCCCCTGGATCGTCGCGACCAAACGAACTGATACGCACTCTGCGATCGATGGGAATGGCGTTCCCGATTCGTTTGATTCGAACCATCCGAACTTCAATTTCGGCGAATCCGGGTGCGCAACTTCAGTCTGTCTCACCAGACAACGCTCGGAATCACCATGATTCATACCGTCAGCACGACAGGCCTTACCGATTGTGCCAACTGCAGCAATTCTACCTCTCTTTTTTGCAGTAGGACTTGAGAGGATTACAAGAAACGGCGCCAATATCCGTAGCCAAAATCGCACGCCTCAACTTTTTCGGAATATTCCACCTGGTTTACCCTGTTTTCTGTTGAACGGCGATGTATAACTTGCCTATCCTCCCGGTTAACCCTAGATTCTTGTCGGAGAGAGTGTTTACTGGGGGGAGCTCCCTGAGCAAGTTTCGTCATGAATTGTCTCAAGGTGCCCAGACTTGTAAGTTAATGCATTTGACAAATCCACTCCATCTTTCCCACTCACACAGATCCGTTTGGGAATCGCGGCGGGTAGAGCCGCAGAGGGTTTTTGTCAGGGTTAAAAAGCGATCTGACACAGGAGTATTCGCGATGAAGAATTTGTTGGCTTGTGCTGCTCTGTTTGCAGCGTCTGTCCTCGTCATGGGTCAATCAGCTGAAGCTGGCCGTCGTCACCACGGCTGCGGCGCTCCAGAACCAACTTGCTGCGCCCCAGCTCCAGTTTGTGCTGCTCCAGCTCCAAGCTGCTGCGCACCAGAACCATCTTGCTGCGAACCACGTCGTGAGCGCGTTCGTCACGCTCGCGTTCGTTTGTTCCGCAAGCACCACCGCAACAACGATTGCTGTGCACCAGTAGCACCAGCATGCGGCGCTCCAGTCTGTGCACCAGCTTGTGCCCCAGCTGCTTGTGCTCCTGAATGTGCAGCTCCAGCTCCAGCCTGTGCACCAGCTGCATGTGCTCCAGAATGTGCTGCTCCAGCTCCAGCTTGTGCTCCAGTCTGTGCACCAACCTGCG
>JBEBTF010000130.1:0-11278 GCA_040393865.1 Planctomicrobium piriforme
TTTCATAAAACGAAACAGCCGCTGCGCGGGCACTCGGTAGAGCAAACTGCTCTAAATGAGTCTAAGGTCAGGAGAAGAGATCTGATGGTCGGCCTGTCCATCATTTTCGGAATTCTGGTGGGGCTTGCTCTCGGACTAACCGGTGGCGGGGGGGCAATCTTCGCAGTCCCGTTACTGATTTATGGTCAGGGAGTGTCCCCCCAGGAAGCCGTAATGACATCACTGGCGGCTGTCGGATCGATCTCTTTTTTCGGGTTTCTCACGCACTGGCAACGTGGCCAAGTTGACCTGAAAACAGGAACGCTATTTGCGTTCTCTGGAATGGCTGGCGCCCCACTCGGAACATGGATTGCCAGACAGATCTCCGAAACAGTCTTATTGCTTTCCTTCGCCAGTCTCATGGTGATTGTCGCGATCAGACTTTGGAGACAGGCCGGTCAAGCCAGAGAAGAGTGTGTGACAGGGCTCGGATGCAGGCGTGATCCCGTTGGGGAACTTGTTCTCACACCGCGTTGCACAGGACTACTCATTCTTGTGGGATTAGGAACAGGGGTCTTGTCAGGACTCTTTGGTGTAGGCGGGGGATTCATCATCGTCCCGACACTGGTCTTGTTAACCAGTATGCCGATCCATCGAGCTGTCGGAACGTCACTAATGGTCATTGTGCTGGTGAGCCTTTCAGGGGTAACGTCGCAGCTGATATCTGGACGCGACATTTCTCTGATCGACACTGCCTGGTTCGTCTGTGGCGGGATCGCAGGAATGTATGGAGGACAACTGCTTGGCCGACGACTTTCTGGCCCTGTTCTACAAAAGGTGTTTGTGATCGCAATGCTGGGAGTCGCCGTCTTCATGATTATACGTAACTTGAATTCTTAACATTATCGAAGAGGAACAAATATTATGAGTTCTCCACTTCACCACGAGATTGTTATTGTCGGTGGCGGAACAGCTGGCATTACCGTTGCCGCCCAATTGAATCGAGGCTGGTTTCGACGCCGCGACATGGCCATCATCGAGCCTTCTGGAAAACACTATTACCAACCACTCTGGACACTGGTTGGAGCAGGTTTAGCCAAAAAGGAAAAGACAGAGCGATCAGAAGCCTCGGTGATTCCACGAGGCACCACATGGATTCAAGACGCTGTCTCTGAATTTCGTCCAGAAGAGAACACAATCGTAACACGTGACGGACGAACGATTACGTACCGCTGGCTGGTTGTCGCAGTCGGACTGCAGATCAACTGGGACAAGATTCCTGGGTTGAAAGAGTCGATCGGGAACAACGGCGTCTGCAGCAACTACTCTTACGAAACCGTCGACACAACATGGAAGGCGATCCAGCAGTTTCGTGGTGGAAATGCGATCTTCACCAACCCATCTGGAGCAGTAAAGTGTGGCGGCGCTCCGCAGAAAATCATGTACCTTGCAGACGACCGCTTCAGGGAAATGGGAGTTCGCGATAAGTCGAAAGTGATCTTCGCATCAGCACAATCCAACATCTTCGCAATCGACCGCTATAGAAAAACACTGGAGCAAGTCGTTGTCGACCGCAATATTGATTGCCTGTTTCGACACGAACTGACAGCGATTCATCCCGAAACGCGTACAGCCGAGTTCAGAAATCTCAACACACAAGAAACAGTCACATTGTCTTATGATCTGCTGCACGTGACACCGCCAATGGGCCCACCTGCATTCATTGCCCAGAGTCCACTGGCAGACAAGAACGGCTGGATCGACGTGAATGCTGCAACGCTCCAGCATAACCGATACACAAACATCTTCAGTCTGGGTGACTGTAGTAATCTGCCAACATCAAAAACAGGGGCTGCCATCCGCAAACAGGCCCCCGTTGTTGTGCGGAACCTACTCTCATCCATGAAGGGGCGACCTTTAAATGCAACCTATAATGGGTACACATCCTGCCCTGTAGTCACAGGAATCGGCAAGCTTGTATTAGCAGAATTTGACTATAACAAGCAGCCCGCTGAAACATTTCCGGTCGATCAGTCCAAACAACGGTGGAGCATGTGGCTATTGAAACGCTACTTCCTCCCACTGATGTACTGGCACGGAATGCTGAAAGGCAGGTCTTAATGACACCAGAAGAAGATAATCCGAGAAGCCCCCTTCGGTTCCGTAACTTGAATTCCCGCATAACCGCCACTCTTTGACTTCATTAAAGTTCCACTCTTAACTGCTTGTTTTTCTGGTTTTAGATGCGGTTTGACTTTTCGGAGTTGCGGTCAGCGTGTGGGTTGAAAAAGGGAAATTCCTGTGAATTCACAAATCGCTTTTCAGCGACTTCCTGAGCACTGAATTCGCTTCCCTTCGTCTTGATTTCCAAGTGTCTATCAGGACAATTTCTGGGATTTTTCAGGACTGTCTCATCGTCTCACGGATTGGCTGATAGACATCTGAACTCTCCCGAATCTGCGATCGAGTTGACGGTTTGTTTGGTCTGTATCATTCTCATCAAAGAGGCTTCTCCAGGTCCTGCCAAAGTCTCGATTTCTCAGCCTGCCAGGACAACATAGCGGGGTAAATCGAATATGTAATTCGTTTCCATATTATACATTCCGACAATAGTTCAATGACTACGGACCCAGAATCCAACAGCGTCCAATTTACTTAGGAGGGGTTCGATGCCGCTGATGGAACTCCCTGTTCAGGGCGAGGCTGGGCGATCGTGAAGAAAGGGGATCTGCGAGGAAAGATTTCCTTACATCTGGGAGATGATTCAAAATTTGTCGCCCAAAGACCCACAGCAAAAACTGCTCGAAAGAAGAAATAAGCGATGGCGAAGAAGAAAGTTGCACAAAAACAGCATGCTTCTGTTCTGAACCTCAACAAGCTCACTTCTCTGCCCCAAACAAAAGACATTTGGGAAGTGGATTTCCGGATGATTCCCACCAGTTTGATCAACAGTTCCCAGGAGTATCGAGGAGCTGTGATCCATCAGCGAACTGGGGCGTTGCTCGCCGAATTGCGGATAGATGGGAAACCTTCTCCCTTTCAAATTTCTTCATTGCTAACGGAGGCCATGCTGAGACCGCTGACGGGAAAGCCAGGACGCCCTCAATGTCTCCATATTCAAGGAGAATCTAAGTGGCGAAAGCTGCTGCCGGAACTGGGTGAGTTGGGGATTGAAGTCTCTGTTCGGCAGGGGCTTCCTAAATTGAGAAAGGCCCATGCCAAAGTTCTCAATCAGATTCGAGATGCCAAACGAGCGAAGATGATTGCTCCGGACTCGAAGCAGGCTGCAGTGGAAACGTTGTTTCCTTCCATCGCCCGGTGGATTCAAGGAGGCACGATTGAGATCGGAGAAGATGAACAGTTCGGGTTTGTCGTCAGGGCACTCGATTGCGGGGGACTGGTGTTCGAAGACGACACCGCAGAAACGCTGGCGGAAGCAATGGCGGCTCTGGAAGCAGGACTGAGTCAGTGGTTTGAAGAGAATGATTCCTGAGACAACCACTCGAAACTCACTCAAACAGCATCTTTGTTCCGGGATAGATAACATTCTTGTCCTGAATTCGGGCTTCTGGAGTCATCTGATGCTGCTTAATCTCGCCGGAGGGAAAGATGTGCTGAACTGAGTGACCATGAGCGGTCAGGAAGTCGCTCACGAGTCGGCGGTGGCATTGCCAGAACAGGCTTTCCGAGCACATGCAGGCTGTGCGTTTCTTTTCAGCGATGGCCAACAATTCGTCGATGCCTTGCTGGAACGCTTCTGACTGCATGTAGTCGGCGTAGTTGTGAAAGCTGTCGTTTCGCAAACCGGAATTGAGCAACGGCGAGATGGACTTCTGCTTGGGACGCCGTCCTCCCAGAACTTCCAGCCAGTGATACTCGATGCCTGATTGTTGCAATGCTCGAGAAAGTTCTACCTGATTGAACTGAGGAAACTTACGTGAACTCGGAAACCGGCGAATGTCTGCAAGGGCCGCAATCTCATGCTCTTTGAGCAGAGCAAGAAACTTGTCGAGCGGATGATTGGAATGACCGATAGTTAAGAGTTCCGTTGCCATCCGATGAGTCTCCCATCATTTTCCAAAGTAGCGGATGATTCTCATGATGGCTGTGAACAGGAGACTGAAGACGATGCAGGTGGTCACCGGAAAGTAAAACCGAAAATTCTCCCGTTCGACAACGACATCACCCGGCAATTTTCCGAGCCAGGGAATCGAAGACGACAATAACCAGCCCAGACCGATCAGGGCCATCAATACTCCAGTGATGATCAGAAACCATGCCGGGTTTTGCGTCTGTGTTTTCTAAAGGCTTGGGTGTTGAACAATTTTATCGATCCCTGATTGTTCCAGTTCCTCGTATGCCAGGAAATTCATGAGCTTGATCAGGCTGAGGAGGTGGAAAGGAAAACAGAGCAATTCGCCTATTCTATCGAATCGTTCAACCTCATTCCTTGCTTCCCAGTCACAACGGAAATGTCAGCAGAGTGTCTCATCAACTCGTGAAATTTCTGAAATTTCAGTGAACATCCGGCTTCCTGAATTGTCGTGGAAGGGACATTACATTTCGTGATGTTGCTAAGTTATGAGTCTAAACAGGAGGTGTCTCATGCGAATGAATCATCAGGATTAACTTGAAGAGCAGCCCTTTTCTCCAAATAAGGAGTAAGCGGCGTCGAGGTGATCCGTCCGAGACGCACGTCAAACGAGGCATCCGGATTGTTCATGGAGAGAAACTGCTGGAGGCCCTGCCAGGCATTGAATTACCACGGGGTGCGATTTGTTGTTGGGGTTCATTATTGATAGACCGGTCAAAGCAATCCGCCCGTGGCGCTCGGCAGGAACGATCTGTGTCCCTGTGGTTCCGGACAACGCTTCAAAAAGTGCTGCCTGACGAAAGGCTGGCTGCTTTTGATGGCGTGAACCGAGATCACTACTTTTAGGGAATAACCATCTCCTGAAGAAAAAGAAGGCCTGCCCGGTTGCATTGAATCGGGTGGGCCTTTGCTGTTTTGTAACCAGGAGACAACGGGAGAGATGGTGATCCTCGCACTGAAATCACCATAATGCCTCACAGAAGGAGAACTGTTCATGGAAAAGGGGACTTATCTCTACTTTCGTATGGCGTCCTGGTTTGCCTGCCATGCTCCGGGCACACCCGTTCCTGAATGGTGTGAACTCTCATGGCCCATCCGAGAGGAGGAGGTCAACGAATTGATTGACCGATATGAAAAGGAATATGGTCGCAAAGTCGATTCACCAGAATACGACGAATGGTAGGCCAAGAACGACACCATTGTCGCTTTGGCAATAGAATTCCCACATCACCAATCATCTGCTTACCAGTACGAACTGATGCTCCTGACGATCACAACAACTCATCAATCAGCCACTGATCTCGGTTATTTGCTGCACAAGCGGCCGGATCGGTTTCAGAGTTTTGATCTGAGTTTCGGGCAGGCTCACGTCTTTTATGCGGAGGCGACGGATGGTCGTTGCACCGCTTGTCTGCTGTTGGATGTCGATCCGGTGGGGATGGTTCGGGGGAAGCGTCGGGATGGAGGCGACAGCTTTCTTCTAGGGCATTACGTCAATGACCGTCCGTATGTGGCCTCTTCGTTCCTGAGTGTGGCGATCTCGCAGGTGTTTGGGTCGGCTCTGAATGGACGCTGTAAGGATCGACCGGAACTCGTTTCGATGCCCATTCCACTGACTGCCAAGCTGGATGTTCTCCCGGTACGGGGTGGTGAAGTCCGGCGAGCCGGTTTGAATCAAGAACAGGCCACCAACAACCGGCAGGGTTCAACCGAAGTGAATGCGTATCGAACAAACAGCCCTTGGCTGCTGCACCGGATGTTTGAGCCGCTGGGATACACCGTGGAAGCCTTTCGGCATCCGCTCGATGAACAGTTTCCGGAGTGGGGAGAGAGTCCGTACTACTCGGTCACCATCAGCGGAACGAAAACACTGTCCGAACTCCTGACTCACCTGTATGTCCTGGTTCCGGTCTTCGACAATGAGAAGCACTACTTTGTCGGTGAGGATGAGCTGGAGAAGCTGCTTTTGAAAGGCGGCACATGGCTGGCTTCCCATCCAGAAAAGGAGCAGATTGCTCGTCGGTACCTCAAGAATCGGTCCAGCCTGTATCGGGAAGCACTGGCCCGGTTGGTTGAAGAGGAGCCTGATGATTCCGTGATCAGTGAGTCAGCGTTGCAAGTAGAAGAGTCGCTCGAAAAATCTCTCAGCCTGAACGATCAGCGGCATGGGGCGGTTCTGGAAGCATTGCGGGCCAGCGGTGCCCGTAGGGTTCTTGATCTGGGGTGCAGCGAAGGAAAACTTCTCCAAAAGCTGCTTCAAGATCGGCAGTTCGAGGAGATTGTCGGGATGGATGTCTCGATTCGCTCATTGGAGATCGCCCAGAAGCGATTGAAGCTGGACCGACTTCCTGAACGACAGGCTGAGCGTCTGAAACTGATCCACGGTTCATTGATCTACCGTGACAAACGACTGGAAGGCTTCGATGCTGCTGCGGTTGTGGAGGTGATCGAACATCTTGATCCGCCCCGGCTGGCAGCGTTCGAACGAGTCTTGTTCGAATTCGCCAAGCCAAAGATCATCGTGCTCACGACGCCGAATCGAGAATACAACGCCATGTGGGAAACACTTCCGGCGGGTGACTTCCGCCACCCGGACCACCGATTCGAATGGACCCGCCAGGAGTTTCAGGACTGGGCGAATCGGGTTGCAGAACAACATGGTTATTCCGTCCGATTCCTGCCTGTGGGTCCAGTGGATGAAGCGGTCGGTTCCCCAACGCAGATGGGAGTGTTTGAGCGTGAGTAATCAAATCCATCAGCATCTAAATTTCATCCTCCCGACCGGCACCCAAGTCGTTGTCCTGCGGGAAATCATTGGGCAGAACGGTCGAACATTACATCCTCGGGGAGCCGTCGGTGTCGTTGTGAAATCACCGACCGACTTCGATCACGCATATCGGGTCAAGTTTCCAGATGGAGTCGAGGAATCGTTGAACTCTGGTGATCTGACGACGCTGGCCAAGTTCAAAGCGGGAGTGATCGGGGATACCAGTCTCTCAGCCCAGGGAAGTGAGCTCTTCGATCGGGTGATCTTTCAGTGCATCATCGGATCACAGGCTTATGGTTTGGCCGATGGGGAGTCGGACATTGACCGTCGGGGGTTTTACCTCCCGCCTGCGGACTTGCACTGGTCGCTGTATGGCGTTCCTGAGCAGTTGGAATGTTACGAAACGCAGGAATCGTACTGGGAAGTTCAGAAGTTCCTCGTATTGGCCCTCAAAGCGAACCCGAACGTGCTGGAGTGTCTCTACAGTCCACTGGTGGAGAAGGCGACGCCGCTGGCGGAGGAACTGCTCGGAATGCGGGAGATTTTTCTTTCACGAATGGTGTACCAGACGTACAACGGGTACGTCATGTCCCAGTTCAAGAAGATGCAAGCGGACATCCGCAATCAGGGACAGGTGAAATGGAAACACGTCATGCACCTGATTCGATTGTTGATCTCCGGGATTCACGTCCTGCGAGAAGGATTCGTCCCGGTTCGAGTAGACGAGCATCGGGAGCAACTGCTGGCGATCAAGAAGGGCGAGGTTCCTTGGGAAGACACGGAGAAGTGGCGATTAAGTCTACATCGGGAGTTTGATCAGGCTTTGGAGCAGACCAAACTCCCGGAACGCCCGGATTATGAAAGGGCCAATGCCTATCTGGTGAAAGCCCGGCGGGCAGCGATGGAGCAGGCTGTGAGTTAAACCCAAGGAGCACAGACATTTCTGTCTGTGCAGATCAGTCTTCGCTACTTTGTGAAAAAGGCGGGCCATGACAAGCGACGAACTAAAAATCCGACGGCGAAATCTTCCTCACTGGTCTCTTGAAGGAAGCGTCTATTTTGTCACCTTCCGGGTTGCTCAGGGGAAGCTCTCTGATGAAGAGTTATCCATGATGCAACAGCATCTTATTGAAGGCGAAAATCGCTTTTATAGACTTTCGGCAGCTGTGCTCATGCCCGATCATGTTCACCTGCTCATTCAACCTGTCCCTCCTTATACACTTTCCCGAGTCATGAAAGGGATCAAAGGGGTCTCCGCTCGAAAGATCAACCTTTCGCGACAATCAACCGGGCAGCTGTGGCAAGAGGAATCTTGGGATCGTCTGGTTCGAGATGCTGCTGAGTTTCAAGAGAAACTGCAGTATATGGCAGGCAACCCAGTTAAGGCTGGGCTCGTCAAATGCGTTGAGGATTACCCGTACTGGTATTGCAAGAAGGAGCTGGTATGACATCCGGTCTCGCACAGACAGAAATGTCTGTGCTCCTGAAGTTGCGGCAGCAGGTAAAATGTCACCCTTACCCGTTGCTCTTCGCCACGATCAGTGGAGCACATCTGTATGGATTTCCGTCTCCCGATTCCGATTTTGATCTGCGAGGCGTCCATCTGTTGCCGCTCGAAGAAGTCGTCGGATTGAACCCGGGCAATGAGACGATTGAGAAATCTGGAATCTACGATGGTCTGGAAATCGATCTCGTCACTCATGACGCCAAAAAGTTCTTCGGGCTGATGCTGAAGAAGAACGGGTATGTCATGGAACAGGTGTTGTCTCCCTTGGTCATACAAACCTCGCCGGAGCATGAGGAACTCAAGGCCATTGCAGTCAATTGCCTGACGAAGCACCATGCCCATCACTATCTGGGGTTTGCAGCCACTCAATGGAAGCTGTTCCAGAAAGAAAATCCACCGCGAGTGAAACCGCTGTTGTACGTTTATCGGGTGCTACTCACCGGAATTCACCTGATGCGAACCGGGCAAGTGGAAGCCAATCTGGTCCATCTCAATGAGACATTCAGACTCCCGTATCTTCCGGATTTGATCGAACAGAAAGTGAGCGGAACAGAGAAGGGAACGCTCGATCAGGCTGACCTGGAGTTTCACAAACGGGAATACGAACGGCTGCGAGGGGAGTTGGAGACAGCTTTCGAACAGAGCCAATTGCCGGAGGTCCCCGCTGGAGCAGCAGTCTTGAATGATTTACTAATTCGAATTCGTATGGAGGAGAGGAATTGAGTGATCAAGCCCTGAAAGGATGTCTCTTAGGGACAGCAGTCGGCGATGCTTTAGGGCTGCCGTATGAAGGACTGTCACGTCGTCGAGCGATGTCCCTGCTTGGTCCGCCGACCCGGTATCGCTTTCTTTGCGGGCGTGGAATGATTTCTGATGATACCGAACACAGTATTCTTGTCGCTGAATCACTGATCGAATCCGCAGGAGACGTTTCGCTGTTCGAAAAAGCGTTCTCCAGACGACTGAAATGGTGGTTCTTGTCTCTGCCTGCCGGGATTGGAATGGCAACCGCCAGAGCCTGTTGCAAGTTGCTGATCGGCCTGCCTGGAACAAAGTCCGGCATCTACTCGGCAGGGAGCGGTGCTGCCATGCGAAGTGCCGTTCTTGGAGCGTTTGCCAGCGATGAACAACAACTGGTTAATCTGGTACGGACTTCGACCAGAATCACACACACGGACCCGAAGGCCGAAATGGGAGCAATTGCCATTGCCCTGGCTGTTTATTTGAGTCAGTCCGGACAACCGGTTGAGCCGGATGAATACCTCTCCCGGCTGCAATGCTGCCTACAAGCAGAAGAGGCAACAGACTTCATCAAATTGATGAGAAAAGCCGTTGACGCCGTTCGAGAAGAGAGTGAGACAGTCGTTTTTGCGAATGAACTGGGGCTTTCGAAGGGAGTCGGCGGCTACGTTTATCACTGCGTTCCTGTGGCGATTCACTGCTGGCTGTCTCACCAGAACGATTTTCGAGCAGCCATGGAATCGATCATCTCGTGTGGCGGAGATACTGATACGAATGCTGCAATGGTGGGAGGAATCATCGGAGCATCTGTTGGCAGCAGTTCCATTCCACCAGAGTGGATTGCTGGCCTGCTCTTATTTCCAGCGTCCACAGAATCCATCAATCAGCTGACAAAACAACTGCAATGTGTTCGAGATTCTGGAATTGCTGACCTCCCAAATTCTCCATCCTGGATCGCCTATTTTCTGAGAAACCTCTTTTTTCTGACTGTTGTCTTATTTCACGGCTTTCGCAGGCTCGCCCCTCCGTATTGATTGTTGGCAATGAACATCACCATCCCCAATCTTTCCCTTGTCGTTCTGATCGGTCCCAGTGGATCGGGAAAGAGCACGTTTGCCCGCAAGCACTTTCTGCCCACCGAAGTGTTGTCATCCGATTATTGCCGGGGACTGGTGAGCGATGATGAAAATAATCAGGCGGCGACGAACGATGCGTTTGAGGTCTTGCATTACATCGCTGCCAAACGTCTCGCACGGGGACATCTGACGGTCATTGATGCCACCAATGTGCAGCCCGAAGCCCGCCGACCGTTGGTGCAACTGGCGAAATCATACCATTGCCTGCCGGTGGCCATTGTGCTCAATCCTCCGGAGAAGGTCTGCCACGAGCGGAACCGCAATCGTGACGATCGCATGTTCGGGCCGCACGTGATTCAACAGCAGCGATCCCAACTTCGGCGTTCAATCAAAGCACTGAAACGAGAAGGGTTTCGGCATGTCTTTGTGATGGAGTCTGTGGAAGAGATCGAGGCAGCAATCATCGAACGGGTTCCGCTCTGGAACGACCGCAAGGACGAGCATGGTCCCTTCGACCTTATCGGCGACATTCATGGCTGTTGTGATGAGCTTGAGGAGTTGCTGGCTGCACTGGGATATGCTCCCACGAAGATGAATGTGGATGTTCCGCCAGCATCGCACCTCCTTCAGTCTTACGTCTATGCACATCCTGAAGGTCGTACTGCTGTGTTTGTTGGCGATCTGGTGGATCGTGGTCCCCGAGTGCTCGATACGGTTAGGCTTGTGGCAACGATGGTTGCCTCCGGAACCGGCATCTGCGTTCCCGGTAATCACGACATGAAGCTGTTGCGGAAGCTCAGCGGCAAGAACCCGCAACTGACGCATGGCCTCGCTCAGACGATGGCGGAGATCGATGCATTGCCAGACGAAGTGAGAGGACCGTTCTGTCGGGATCTCGCCAAATTTCTGGACGGTCTCGTCAGTCACTACGTTTTGGATGGTGGCAAACTGGTCGTTGCTCATGCGGGGATGAAAGAGGAATATCAGGGACGGGGTTCAGGTCGGGTGCGTGAATTCGCCCTCTATGGAGAAACCACAGGCGAAACGGACGAGTTTGGGCTGCCGGTCCGTTACAACTGGGCAGCGGAATATCGTGGGACCGCATCCGTTGTGTA
>JBEBTF010000131.1:0-11254 GCA_040393865.1 Planctomicrobium piriforme
CGAAGGTGACTGGCTCCATTCCTTTTTTGACTTCGAGCTGCAGTTCTGTTTTCTCATTGAACTTGGTGGGAATGTACTGCTCGACTGCTGCCGATTTCTCTCCGGGGTTTAACTCAACGACTTTCCCTTTGATTTCACGGTAGGCAGTGATCACGACCTTCATCTGCCCGAGGGGAGAATCAGCACGGAACTTGCCCCCTTCGATCTTCGCCGCTGTTCCTGATTGATTGATGTCGACCGGGTTCAGCCGGATCTCACCCATCTGCACTGGCTCGCCGTCATAAGTCACTGTTCCTTCGACAACGGTGGTCGGAATGATGTCACTTCGACCGCATCCAATGGCGAGAATGCAGACGGCAAATGCGATACGAAGGGAGTGCAGACGCATTGGAGATCCTGAGGAAAGTACGGAGATAGATGTTGCCCGTGAACGCAACGGGAGAAATCTGTCGGCCCAACCCTAGGAGAGTTGGGCCGATTTGAACAATTCTCGATAAAGCGTGACGTTTCTGGCTCGTGGGATTCAGCTTTTCCCCTGTCCAACAGGTTGAGTCTCTTCCCTGTCAGAAAGGCTGTTGAGCGGCCACAAGCATCGATTAAGACGGACTAGAACTCGCCCAGAGTTTCATTCCCCATGCGTGTTGCCAGCCCGCGCCAGGTTGTGCGGTCGATGTTGCTGGAAACGAATCGGACAGATCCGTCGACCAGTGCGACGGTCACGCCCCCGATATGCGTACTGCGGGCATAGTTCATCTGGATTCCACCGAGTGAACTCCCGTAGCCGAGGCATGGTGCGAGTGGATCGTTGGCATCTTTGCACACGGAGCCCGACGCTGTGTTTCCATAAACACGATCAGGAACTCTCGTGTTGGGAGTTTCCAATGCCGTAAATCCGTATTCACCCCAGGTTCCTCCTCGCCAATATGATCCTGCTTCGCCGTATGTGGTCGGTGCAGAGAGTCCGGAGCGAGTGATCACTTCCCCAATCAGAAGGGTGTTCGATGTTCCATCGGTGACATCGCGGATGCTGGTGCGAGAGAGGTCATAAATCATGCCGTCTGCTTTGATCGTTGCATTGTATCGACGCATTTCTGCACTGCCGTGTGAGCCAGCATAGTTCCCTTGGAAACCACCGTTGTAGTTTGATCCACCTTGAGCCGAAGGACACATGAACACTGAGACGGGGATGTTCCTGATTGATGTCGGCGTATCGAACGAAAATGTTCGGTCTGTACAGCAAGCGTTGCTTCCGCCGTTTCGCAATTTGTCCTCCTGAAACGACCAGTAGGCGTTGTAAAGCGTGGACTGCTCGATTGAAGGCAGAAGACGATGGAACCAGGTATCACGGATTGCAATTTCTCCGGCGCCGACGGTTTCACGGTTTCCATACGGAAAAACGAGATGCGTGTCGTGGTAATTGTGCAAAGCCAGTGCAATTTGTTTCATGTTGTTTCGGCAGCTTGATCGTCGAGCCGCCTCACGGGCCTGTTGAACAGCCGGCAGAAGTAATGCGATCAAGATGGCGATAATCGCAATCACCACCAGCAGTTCGATCAGAGTGAACCCCTTGCGACTGCATCCGGCAGCGGGGTGAGCTGAACTGCTGGGTTGAGTGCTTCGGCTTCCTGTCGAGGAATTGAGCAAATTGTGGAGGGACGACATTGTTATGGCCCTTCTAACAGTGGGGTGATGAGACGCAGCGAAATGACGGCAGAGAAGAACGCGAAATGCAAAATTCAGCGAAAGTTGATCTGTTATTGATACATCGTTCAATTGGGTTGTTCAACTAAGAATAATTCTCCAAAGATTAATAATTGAAAATTGAACGGTGTTGTGGATCACACGGCTGCAGAGTCAGAGATATGTTGATCAGAAGCGATTTGTTCTTTCATCGCGTCGGCTTATTTATTCCTTAGTCGATCCGGAATAACTACGATTGAATGGTTCGCACGCGATGCAATTTACATGCTTGCGAGAGGGGCGTTCTTTCAGAATTCCGCTCTCGGATGTTGGAAGAGTTGGTGCGTAACGACTTGGGCGAACCGAGCGTGCTATCAGCACTGTTGAATAGGCGACGGCGTGCTGTTTTCGCGGAGATTCAGCCATTCGATATTGGTCACGTGCGATGCAATCGTGGGGAACTGTGCATCGACGTATCCGTGATCTGCAAGCGACTGAAGAGTGAACGGAGCGGAAGGAAGTGAGGCGGACTTTCCCAGCACCAGCCGTTGAGCTTTGGCGCGAGTCGCGACCCAGGCAGCAATTGAGTCGCTGGTGACATCCCACGAGGTCGGAAGTTCTTGAAGCCCGTCGAGGACAAACTCGGGAGAGACCGTCCCCTCGCTGACGACCTTCAAAGAGACATCGAGGATCGCGATTTGATTCTTGGCGAAGGTCTCAGCAATCTCATCCCAGCGGTGGATGATCGGGAACTGGAGTAGCTCCCCCAGAAATCTTGCGGAGACGGCCATTGTGTTGATGGCGAGATGGTGTGCAGCTTCATCTGAGAACTGGTGGTGTAGTTGCAGCCGACGGACTTCATCGGCAAACCGTCCCCCACCTGCAATAAGGACGACGCCCCCGGTTTCAGTTTCCAGATACTTTTGAATGCGATCTGCAAGCTCCGGCATGTCAAAGAGACTGCCCCCGACTTTCAGAATCGTGGATGAGTCGGACATGATCGCTTGGTCGAGGTTGCGGTGTACTGATCTCGGCGAAAAGAGCTGATCTCAAATTGTTACGGGCACGTGACCGAAGTGACTGTTTATCAGCAGCCCATTCGATCGCGTGCCCGCAATCTCTGTGAGAGCAGTTTGCTCTACCGAGTGCCCGCGCAGCGGTCGTTTCGATTGATGAAAAGCAACTCGCCGCGTGGCAGAAGCGTGGAAATGATTTCGCAAGGTGCTCTAAAACAAACGGCGTTGAAGCCTGATTCAATTCACCTGCGAGGATGAATTTATCGGCGGCCTTTGTTCTTTTTGTCTTTATTGCTGTATTTGCGTTCGCTGTTGGAATTGTCTGTGATTCCCTTGGCTTCGTCAGCAGCGCTCAGAGCACGCTGCCACCAGCCTGGGGCTTTCAGTTTGGAAACTGCAGACTTTGGAGGAGCAGCTTTCGGAACTTCAATCACGGTTCCATCCGCGGCGGTATCGGCACCTGCTTCTGCAACAGCTTGCTGGTGGGTCGCAAGACTCTTTTTCAGCAGCAGACGTTCACAGACTCCCCACAGGCTGGACGAGATGAAGTACACGCACAAGCCCGCTGGCACCTGATAAAATGCGAAGCCCACAGCAATCATCATGATGTTCATCATCCGGAACTGCATTGCCTGCTCTTCTGTCTGAGCTGGTGGCATGAACAGTTTTTGTTGAATGACGAACAGAATCACTGTCAGGATTGGCAACAGGTTGAAGTCGGTCCAACCCATGAACGGCACTGTGAATCCCAGCGGGAACAGCTGATCCGGGGCGGCGAGGTTGTCGACCCACAGGAACTTCGCCAGTCGCAAGTCCACTGCGTAGTAAAGTGCGTTGTACAGTCCCAAAAAGATCGGCAACTGGAGAAGAGCCGGCAGACAGCCCACCAGCGGGTGGTAATTGTATTTCCGTTGGAATTCACGATAGGCTCGTGCAAATTCCTCTGGCTGACCTTTGTACTTCTCCTGCATCTCCTTCATTTTCGGAGCGAGGATGCGCATCTTCTCTGCTTCAATTGCCTGCTTCCGGGAGATCGGGAACATGGCGGAACGGACAACGACTGTCAGCAGAATGATTGCGAATGCATAGGGCAATCCCATGTTGTGGAACGCTCCTAGAATCCACAGCATGAACTTGGCAACGAATGCAAACCATCCCAGTTGAATGATGGAGTCCGCATTCAGTTCGCGCATCAGCTGAGTACGCTTCGGTCCGAAGTAGGCAGAGAATTCTTCTGTCACATCCCCTTTGGCCGGAATCGTGAGTGTTGGAGATTCCATCACGATTGTCATGTCGCTGCGTTCCGGCTTCGCTTCGTTCAGGTGCAGCAACAGCGGACGAGTGACCGCAATCGAGTCGATATTTCGCTGTTGATTCTCTGCATCCGCCGGACGTTGTCCTTTAGGAAGAATCAGCGCGGCGAAGAACTGGTCATCCACCCCGGCGTAATGAACAGGGGCGCTCCACAGGCTCACTGGTTTTCCACCGGGTTCCTGTGAGTTTCTGTATTGTTTGACAAGGTCATTCGCGAGCATGCTCGCTGCGGTCACGCTATTGGGATAGCGTGCATCGGCGATTGTGCCGAGTTTGATTTCGCGGAACAGCCGTGAGTTTTCCACGTTTTCCAGCGGAACACCAACCGGACCAACAACGCTGAATGTGGTCTGGACGGGTTGCTCGGACAGGTTCTTCAGTTCGAGTTCGATACCGACCTGATAGCCTGCCGCCACGGAGTCACGGGTTTTGAGATCGGCTTTGGAGACCCGATAGGTCTTCAGAACTTCAAATTTGCCGTCCGGGCTTGGATAGCGCAGAGTGACCGAATCGACATCTTTCTTGACGACGTCCCAGTTGACAGTCGAAAGCGTCACTTTGTGTGGCGCAAGCAACTTGTCGATATACGTGACGCGGGTGTCAAAGGTTTCAGGATCTTCGCCGCTCCCGACATTCCGGTGAATCTCGTTCCCGACCACCTTCAACTGCTCGGTGCGGTCGAGAGTGGTGTAGCGAGGATCTGTCAGCCAGACCGCAGCAATGGCCGCCCCATTGGTTGAGATTTCGGCTTTGATCAAATAGCCGGCATCGAACCCAGGTTCACCGAGAACGATTGTCTGTTCCGGGAACTGGGGGAGCGGAGTTTCGCTTTTTGCTTCGGCAGCGTCAGCAGGTTTCTGCTCTGCTGTAAGTTCGTCTTCCTGCTGTGCTGCCGGATTTGCAACCGGACGCTTTGCTTTTGGATTAGGGAAGAAGCCCGGGAACAAAATCGGGGCGACTTGCATCCAGACCAGAAACATCGCGATTGTCACAACAATCGGGAGGAACTGTTGACGTTTATCCATCCAGTGGTTGACGGTCGGTCAGAAGTGACTGGCCGTTCCTTTCGTGATTAGACCCGTTGAGGTCAAATTGAAGGCATTCGGGACGCGGGAAGCGTGAAGTCGCGATCTCGACCACACAAATTTGCACGCACCGCCGCTGTATCATAGAGAAATCCCAGCCAACATCTCACTGGTCAACGGTCAGAATTACAGCATTTTGGAGGCTGTGTCGCTGACTGTGTTGGGGAGCTGGGGGCGGTATCCTCAAGATGTCCGAAGTAAATCAGATGTAAAGAAGTTGCGGAATGTCAGAGCCGGATTCTGCCTGCCGCTTCTTCTTCAGGCTGGAGTTGATCTTTAAGGAAAAATCCAGCCCAACGATTGTACGGGTTCCAGAATTTGCCACAAGGAGCAGCGAGATTCTGATTGCAGATTCCTGTTTGCGGCGGCCGGAAAATCCGTTCACAGCGATTCAGGGAAAAAAAGAGCAGTGAGTGGCGAGTGTGATGCGCACAAGGTGCGTTCACTCCTCATCTTCTGACTCGGCAGGGAAGAGACTGAAATCTTCTCAAGCGAGAAAAACTGGCTGACGTGCTGCGTGTCAGAGACGCTGCATGATTTGTGGAAACGCTCTATTTGCCGTCTCGAAGTCGATCACCGAGGAAGTTGTCCAACTCAGGGATCGGGTAGATCTTCGCGATTGTCTTTTCGAAATCGTATTCCACTCGACGGAAATTCACGGTCGAGCCATCAACAACGACGTATGAAGAACGGTTGTCTCCATCGCGTGGCTGCCCCACAGACCCAACGTTGACCAGCACCTTCTGATCCGCCAAGTCGATTTTGAAACCGATCTCTTCTGGGGAACGGAAGTTGTAATCGTCGGTGAAGACACCTGGGATATGGGTGTGCCCTTGGAAGCAATAGCGATCGACGAGGCCGAAAATTCGCTCCATCTTTCGCTGATTGTAAATGTCTTCCGGGAAGACGTATTCGTTCAGCGGGTTGCGGGCAGAGCCGTGGACAAACAGAAATTTGTCCTCGCGTCGCATCCGGGGGAGATCTCCCAAGAACTCCCAGCGTTTCTCGTTACTGTTCGGGTCCCCGGATTCCAGCATTTTTCGGGTCCAGAAGATGGCCCGTTCTGCACCTGCATTGAATCCTTCCGGGTCAAACAGGGCGGCCTGATCATGGTTCCCAAGAATGGTGACCTGACAGTGATGCCGAATCAGATCGATACATTCCCGTGGATTCGGGCCGTAGCCAATGATGTCCCCGAGGCAGTAAATCTGCGCAATCCCCTGCTGTCGGATATCGGCCAGAACCGCTTCCAACGCTTCGAGATTGCCGTGAATGTCGCTGATGATTGCTCGCAACGGTCGCTCGAGCCTCAATGACCAAAGAAGGTGGGAATGCTGAAATACAGTAAACCGAATACGGTAAGTCCAAAGTGTATGCCAGTAGAGGAATCAGGGTCAAGTTGCTGCAGATGACCGCTCAGCCAGTTTTTGATATGCGAACCTGTTCTCACGAGGGGGAACGATGAAACTGGCAAGCCCGATGGTCTGGGCTTGTGAGTGACCGAAATCCTGTGCTGGAATTAGTTCGCAAGGGAATTGAGTTGAGATCTTTTATGCAACCGCCCAGGTTCTCGTTCTTCCCTCGAGCGATGGATTACCTCAGATCGAGCGGGTCAACGTCAATCACCAGCTCCACTTGAGCATGTAACTGGAAGCGTGGTGAGGCGACTTTCCAGAGCTGTTCCATAGACTCGAGTTCCGTGGCCGTCATCTGCAGGTGATAGCGGAAGTATTTTCGCAGTCGAGTGATAATCGCAGGAGCCGGTCCCAGAATGCGGACTGGTAGCTTCTGTTCGGTCGCTGTCTGACGCAAGATGTCGGCAATCCGCCTCGACTCTTCTTTCACCGTTGATTCGGTCAGTGAACGCAGAATGATTCGGCACATCGAACTGTAAGGCGGAGCGTTCGCTGACTTTCGCTGTTCAAGTTCGTGCTTTGCAAAGTTGTTGAAGTCGTGTCGGGCGGCAAATTGAATCACCGGTTCATCCGGCACCATCGTCTGGACAAGCACCCGCCCTGCTCTCTCTCCTCGGCCAGTGCGTCCGGCGACTTGTGAGATGAGTTGGAACGTACGCTCGGCGGCCCGCATTTCTGGCTGGTGCAGTAGCATGTCGGCATCGATGACACCGACAAGGGTGACATTCGGGAAGTCGAGTCCTTTCGCGATCATCTGCGTTCCCAGCAGCAGATCAATCTTCCCTTCTCGAAATGCTTCCAGAGCGACATCGTGACTGCCGGGCGCCTTCATGGAGTCGCTGTCCATCCGCAGCATGCGTACGTCTGGAAACTTGGTTTTGACTTCTTCTTCCAGACGTTGTGTTCCGGTGCCAATGTATCGCAATGCAGGTGACTGACAGGTGGGACAGACTTTGGGCGACGGTTGTGAATATTCACAGCTGTGACAGAGCAAAACGGATTTGTCACGATGCCATGTCAGGGTGACATCGCAATCCGGGCAGCGAATTCCCCCGCATTGGGGACACCATTGTACTGGCGAGAACCCGCGAAGATTCAGGAAGAGAATGATCTGTCCATGATCTTTCAGGGCGACATTGATGGCATTTCCCAGCGCACGGCCGATTGAATGCCCTTTGGAGATCAAGGGGTCATTACGGGTGTCGATCAACGTCACCGGAGGCAATGGTCGACGTTCAACACGCTGTTTCAATGTGAGAAGAGTGTCTTCTCCCGTTTGAGCCCGATGCAGTGATTCGAGCGTCGGCGTCGCAGAACCCAGTATCAATGGAATGTTTTCACGTCTCGCCCGTTCGCGCGCAACCTCGCGAGCGTGGTACCGCGGCGTTGAATGTTGTTTGAACGTCGCTTCATGTTCTTCATCAATAATGATGAGACCAAGATGCGGAACCGGGGCGAAGATGGCGCTTCTGGCTCCGACGACCACTTGCACTCGTCCTTCTGCGATCTCCTGCCAGTGCCAGTGTCGGTCGGCATCGGAGAGATGGCTGTGCAGCACGGCGACAGATGGGAACCGGGCACGGAACCGACGAATCGTCTGAGGTGTCAAGCTGATTTCAGGGACAAGGACAATCGCCTGACGCCCGTAACTCACGACTTCACGAATCGCTTGAATATAGACTTCGGTTTTGCCGCTCCCGGTGACTCCACAGAGCAGAAAGGTTTCGTGTCGCTGTCCGCGCAGGGCGTTCAGGATCGAGTTCAGGGCTGTCTGTTGTTCGTCGTTCAGCTTCAGATCGGTTTGGAGTTCGACTTCAATCTGATTCGCCTGGGCGACACTGCTGCGAACACGACGACCGATAATCAATTCCTTGCGTCGCAATGTTTCAATCGGGGAACTGCCGCAATTCGCCCGCTCTGAAAGGACGTCGACGGTTAATGGGACGTCTGATTGCTGCAGCACTTCCAGAACAGCTTTTTGTTTCGCTGGAAGTTTCAGGTTGGCGACATCTACACCCGGAGCGAGTTCGAATGTGACAATCTCCCGTGTTCCGGCCTGTTTTTTTACTCCCGCTGGAATGACACTGTCGAGAACCTGTCCCCAACTGCAGAAATAGCGTTCGCCAATCCATTTGGTTAAATCGAGCATCGACTGCGAGATCAATGGCTCGCGATCGAGGATCTCGTGAATGGATTTCAGTTTCCGATTTCGGGCAATCTCGGTTGTCAGCCCGACGCAATAGCCTTGTGTCAGTTGATCCCCTCGCCCGAACGGAACGCGGACACGTTGCCCTGGAGCGATCATCTCACGCAAGTCATCCGGAACGAGATAGGTAAAGACCGGATCAAGCGGCCGGTTAAATACGACATTCGCCGCCAGATGGTCCTGCTCTGCTTCCAGTTCCCACCGATCCGGTTCCGGTTCAAATTCAAACAGCGAAGACTGGCGTGGTGAATTCAAGAGGGGAGCTAACCTGAAAAAGTCGGGCCGTATTCCGGGTGTTCGGTTTCCGTACGTTCCATCGGGATTGGACCTTCGATGGAAGATCGGTTTGGTGATGGTCGCTTTCCGGAAATTCTAGAGGGCCGAAGCGGTTTTGGCGACAGCTGCCAGATGAGTTTGCGGCATCCGTCGTCTCTCGCACGCATGATTTTCAGATCGATTTTTGCAGTTTTGTAAAAACTCTAAAGTCGTTTTCCACGACGGGGTGGACGGAGGATTTGGGGTTGTGACGGAGATGCGTCTTTGCGTAGTTTTCTCAGGAAGCCTGTCGACACGCCTGTTGTCGATGGAGTCTCTGTTGTTACAGCCAAATTCCCATCATTGATCGCCTCTCCTCGTCTCGTTTTTCAGCCTTGTATTCCTGTCTCGTTTCCCCTGAATCGGATTCGCCATGACGGCCAGTCCGGGAGCAGCCTGTTCGATTTCGTTCTAAATTTGACTCTGTGAGTTCACTCGGATTGTCAAACACTCGAAATCGGTGGGGCCGTTCTCTGTTCAAGTCCTGTTTCACATGATCGACATGACCCGTTGGGCACGACAACTCGGCGTGCTGCTGCTCGCACTCAGTGCTGGGTGTGCGTCGGCGTTGCCACGTGTCAACATGTCGAAGAGCTGGATGCCAGGAGCGAGCAAGACGGTCCAGAAGCAACAGGATGCTGAGAAAGAAGAAACATCAGAACAGGATCTGCTTGCCCGTCAAAGCGAAGCATCCGGGAAATCAGACTCGTTGCTCGCCGAATCCAAAGCGTCGCCTCAGTTCAAGGTCGACCCGACAACAGCGAAACCAGAAACCGCTTCCAGCGAGGCTCCATCAAAGCCTCGCGTGATTCGGCACGATCCTGCGACACGCATGCTGATTGACGCAGAGTTAAAAGATGCGACCCCAGATGAACGCAAGGAGTGGCTTGCGTTTCTGGATACGATTGAGTCGGCCAATGTGCCGCACGTCTTGCAGTCGCGGCGAATTGTTGAAGGAAAGGAAGTCAGTTCTTTTCTGGCAGCAAAAGCAGGGGCGAGTGAGGCTGCGGGAGATCCAGCGAAGGCGAATTCCTCCTCGGATGTCGCAATGGACGGTCCCGCTGTTCTTTCCAAAGCATTTGAAGTTCAGCAGGTCGCACACGAGGAGCGTTCCGAGGCGAGCGAACCAGCAGACAAAATCTCAACTGACAAGAGCTCACCGGAATCGAATCTGGCGTCATCATCGACTGTGCAGGCGAATCGAGCCGAAGATAACTCTGTGACCGGCCCGAAGCCAACGACGGTTGAACCTTCTTCGACATCGGGGACAGGTTGGCCTAAACGAATCAAGTCATTGACGGATCATGGTCTGCGGTGGGGCATGCCCTTTGATGGTGAATCAGAGGCACCTCCGACTGCCGGAAAAACAGAACGCAGCCATTTCGGGCTGCCTTTGATTCTTGGAAATCAACAGAAGCAGGATGCAAGTCTCGCCAATACTCCGTCGGAAACTGTACCGAACGATCCGGTTCAGATGGCTTCCGCTCAGACTGTTCAACCGCAGGCACTCGCAGTTCGTGCACCTCGACTGACACCGGGGTCGCAACTCTGGGAGGATGAAGTTCAGAAGCTGATTTCTCTTCTGGAGGCCGAAACGTCGTCTCAAACTGTCGGCGACGCAAGTCGGGATGATATTCGCAAACAGGTCGCACTTCGCATGCTCTATATCATCGAAGGAGAGCCGACAAAATCGCAGCAAGTCATCCCGGGACTGCCGCCGCAGGAACAGGAGTTCTGGACGGAACTCTTCCTCGGGTTGTCCGAGCATCTGGATCACAATGGCACTTCCGACCCCGGTGAACGGGCGACACAGGCCATGGCCCATCTGCGATCAGCCGCGCATCGGTTGCAGCAGAATGCCAAACTCCGCATGCGAAACGTCACGTTCTGTCAGCAGATTCAGGGATTCGGAAACTACGAGACCTATCCTGCTGACCAGTTCCTGCCTGGGCAGACTGTGCTCGTCTATGCCGAGATTCGCAACTTCCAGAGCGATCCGACCCCGGAAGGCTTCTACCGCACCAGAATCAAATCGACGATTGAGATTTATTCAGATGGGGCGGAGAAGCAGGTCATTGACCGCAGTACATTCGAAGCGACAGAAGACCTCTGCCGGACATTGCGATCGGACTATTACCACAGCTATCGCATTAACCTGCCGCCTCATCTGCCACGTGGCGCACACATGCTCAAACTCGTGATTCACGACGAACTGAGCGGCAA
>JBEBTF010000132.1:0-11233 GCA_040393865.1 Planctomicrobium piriforme
TGGTAACACTTGGTGTTATGCACTGCGTTTGAGCTTCGAAGGTTTGTTTGAACGCACGCCATTGATCGTGATGGTTTCACTGGAGAGTGTGAACAGCCCAAGGAACCCTTTGGATCGACGCAGTTCCTGTTCTGCGCGACGTTCTGCGGCGGTCATGTGTGGAACTGTCTGTTCGTCGAGGCTTCCCTCTGGCAGATGCGTCTGTGTGACATGGTGTGTGGTCAGCAATCCAAGGAGGCCGCCCCCCACCAGGAACAGGCACATCAGCACTCCAAGGAAGAGACTGCGGAGAGTCTGGTCTCCAAAGAGGTACGAGACTGACGTGACAGTGAGGGCCCCAATCGCGAGGGTGACGCATGCCGCAAATCGAATGCGGGCGATCACTGGAGTGGAATCATTCTGTTCCGTCATGGTGGCTTCCTGCCTGACTTCGCCCTGTTGCGCCGCTCTGGCGCTTGTCTTGTCGATTTGCCTGCTCTCGGATCTTGAAAGAAGTCTCTCACTGGGGACTGGATGCTCACGAGTCTGACAAATTCAGACTCAGGTTTCCGGCCAACCCAGCTTGATTGCAGGGAGCGTTTTAGGGCTCGCAGAGAATATAGAAGGAATCCGCACCGGGACTCCAGAGCAGTTTGCCCGGGGCTGGTTCACCGCTCAGGGAAGGGAACTGCAGATCACAGCGAGAAGGCGTTGCCAGCGACTGGCCGACGTTGGCTGTGATGGATGCGCGCACGAAAAAAGGAGAGCGAAAGTCGCTCTCCTCGGTGTTCTAATTGTCACCAGCGGCTGATTATTCGTCTGCGACGTATGGGAGCAGACCGATGAATCGGGCTCGCAAGATCGCACTGCGAACAGCACGTTGGTAAATTGCACTTGTTCCAGTGCGGCGTCGTGGCAGAATGCGACCTTCTCGGTCGATCAACTGCTTCAGCGTCTTCACGTCTTTGTAGTCAACGTAAACTGGACGCGGAATGACACCGTCTGGACAGAAGCGGCACTTCAGCTTCCGCTTCAAACGAGCGCGCTTCTTACGAATTTTGCGGATGTCAACTTTGTTCAGCGTTGCCATGAATGACCTGCCTGATAGGTCCTTATATGAATTTTTAGGGAACGAAGATTATCGCACACCAGAAGCAAACGTGCAACACTCCCGGGCAACTGTGGGGAAATTTCTGCCTGATCGCACTGTTTTTCTTCGTAAGTGCCAATATAGAAAAGGCTTATTGTCGCCTTCCAGGGCCAATGTTACCGTGAATGTGGCCCGGCTTGGACAAAATTTTTCCTCTTTTTGAATCGGAGTTTACAGATTTGTTGGACGTGGCTGGGGAGAAATCTGAGCCACTTTCGGAGAGGCTTTGTCATTAAACTGTTTGCTGGTTATTGGATGCGTTCATCTGCTGGGCGGCGATGAGTTTCGGGGTGGTTTGGGGCGACCACGTTGAGGTTGTGGAACAGGCTGATTTGGAAACGAGTGAATCAGACAGGTGGTGGCCGTTACAATCGTAACTGGCTTGGTTGATGGTTGTGAAGACTCGGTGCGTTGGAGTGGTTTAAGTTATTGTTTCAATTACTGTTATGTGTCTGTCTCTGCCATGTTTTAGTGGCGGGGATGGTTGATAGTGGCGGAAACGATTGAGCAATAACAGTTGTGTGTGTTCTTGTATGTGGCATCCTGTTTCACAACTTTCTGAGATCCCTGATGGTTCCGGCCGTGAGTTCGTGGCTGGCGACAGAATTGTTGCGGTCTTCCGCTCTGGCGATCAGCTTTGGGCAACGGACGGGATCTGTCCGCACGCAGGTGGCCCGCTGGGGGAGGGAACGTTAGAGGGAACTGTCGTGACGTGCCCTTGGCATGGCTGGCAGATTGATGTCTCGACGGGGCGGCATTGCCTGAGTCCTCAGATTCGGATTCAGTGCTTCAATGTTCAGGTGGTCGAAGGTGAAGTGCAGGTGGAATTGCCATGACTGATTCCGTCGCATCTGTGCGGGCAACAGACCGATTTCTCGGGATCTTTGCCCTCGGGTTCGGAACAGGTCTTGTTCCACGCGGACCGGGGACGGCAGGCAGTTTGCTGGGACCCCCGCTTGTCTGGTGTCTGGGGGCTGACGGTCGGGCGCCGTGGCTGGCGGTGATCGCTGGCGTGCTGTTGTTTCTTGTTGGAATCCCGATCTGCAATGCGGGGACGCGATTACTGGGCAAGAAAGATCCCGGTCAGGTCGTGTTTGATGAAATTGTTGCGTTCTTCTGGGTCTTCTTGCTGACACCTGTGAACTGGGTGACCGGCATTGCCGGGTTCGTGTTGTTTCGGATCTTTGATATTGCCAAACCGTGGCCGATTCGCCGGTTCGAGCAGCTCCCAGGCGGTCTTGGAGTGATGGCGGATGATGCCATTGCCGGGATGATGGCAGGGGCGATTCTTGCGATCGGCTGGCGCATCTTCACATAGGTTGAGTCCCGCCGAATCTTGAGCTGGCTGGGTTTTGGATTTTCGAATTCAACTGACGGAGGTTTACGCTCTGTCCTGAAGGGTCTCAGACTTCAAAAGTCTCGCGATAGCGCGGAACAACAGGGGCTTCGTCGACGTAGTTTCGAATCAGATCGCTCAATGATTCTGCGGCGTCTGGTTCAGCGTGAACCAGAAATGCTTTCCCGATGTTTCCGTGTCGGGAACTTTCTTCGAACCACCGGATCAGGTCCCCTGCGTCCCCGTGAGCGGAGAGTCCATGGACCTGTTCGACTTTGGCTTTCGGGTGAAATTCCTGTCCGAAAATTCGCACGATGGGATGGCCTTCCGCGAGGCGGCGGCCGAGTGTGTTTGGTGCCTGATAGCCCATCAGCAGGACGGTGTTTCGTGGGTCGCTGATGGCATGTTTGAGGTGGTGGACAACGCGACCGTTTTCGCACATTCCGCTTGCTGCAATGATGGCCAGCGGTGTTGTGACGTTATTGAGTTCGATGCTCTGTTTCTGGTTTTCAATGTAAGTTAGGCCCGGGAAGTGGAAGGGGTCTGCGTCGATTACAAGTGATTTCTGAACATCTGCGTCGAGATCTTGTTTGTGTCTGAGAAAGATGTTGGTGACCTTCATTGCCAGAGGGCTGTCAACATAGATTGGCAGTGAGGGGAGTTTCCCTGCGTTGTGCAGTTCGTTGAGAAAATGTGTGACTTGCTGTGTGCGCCCCAGGGCAAATGCCGGAATGATCACGCGGCCCCCCTGTTGCATTGCGTCCTTGAAAACATCAAGCAAAATCTGCTTCAGGTCTTCCTGTGAGGGATGCATCCGGTTGCCGTACGTTGCTTCACAAATGACCGCGTCGGCTCCGTCTGTAATGATTGCAGGGTCGTTGAGAAGCGGTGTGTCCCATCGCCCCATATCGCCGGTGAACACGATCCGTTTGATGTCGCCTTCGTCTTTCAGGAGGAGTTCGGTGATGGCTGACCCGAGAATGTGTCCGGCAGGCAGAAAGCGGACGCGGACTTCGTCTTTTTTGTCCAGTCGTATCCATTCGTTGAAGGAAACCGGCTCAAAAAGTTTCATCACCTCGCGGACGTCATCTGCGGTGTAGAGTGGCTCGATTGGGGGATGGCTCCCTTTGAGCTTCCGCGACAAATAGATTGCATCTTCTTCCTGAATCTTTGCGGAGTCCAGAAGCATCAACTCTGCGATGTCGGCGGTTGCTTCAGTGCAGAAGATTGGCCCCCGGAATCCACTGCGATAAAGGCGTGGAAGGTTTCCGCAATGGTCGATATGTGCGTGCGAGAGAATGACGGCGTCGAGCGTGGGGGGATTGCAGTGAAATCGTTCATTCTTGCGGCGGGATTCCGCTCGCGGGCCTTGGAAGAATCCGCAGTCCAGCAGTAACCGGCGATGGGATGTTTCGATAAGGTGTTGGCTACCGGTGACCTCACCTGCAGCGCCGAGGAAGGTGATTTTCATGTCACAAATCTTCGTTGATGTGTCAGAGCTCGTCGAGGGGAATTTTTTCGGGAATCGAGAGGAGAGGGAAGGCGATGGTATGGCATGATCGGAGATTTGGTGAAAATCAAAATCTTCACTGTTGCGGCTTGACAGATTCGGTCGAAAACACCACTGTCCGCACCTGTCCCGAATGGGATACAATGCACGAACACATGTGAACAAACCCTTCGCAACATGTTCGCCAGAGGACCAAAACATCGCGTTGGCCGCATCACCAAAGGTACATGCTAGACATGACCTGATTGCCGCCAGTCTCGCAGCTCATCCGATCTGCGCAACACGCGAAGGGTTTGAATTTAAGATCCTGCGGCAGGCCAATCTCGCTTGTCGCAGGATTTTTTCGTATTCAGCCAGGAAAATCGTGGGTGAGTGCCCACTTCCATTTTTTTGAATTCAATGTCAGACTGGGGCTCACGCACAGAATCTTGCATTTTGTGTCAGTTCAACCCAAATACTCCGAGCCCTAATCCCTGTGGGATCACGGTTTCTGGAAGTTTGGTTTGGCCGCTTGCCCTCGTAGCTCAGCAGGATAGAGCGCTAGTTTCCTAAACTGGAGGTCGTGGGTTCGAATCCCGCCGGGGGTAATCTCTTACGCTGATCCCAGAGGGGATTTTTGTGCGTCTTGGGAGCTCTTTTCGATCCCGAGCATGGGCCTTGAGATCCCTAAGCAGGGGACGCGGACGGCTGTAGGGATTGGCCTGACTTTCTGGCCTGCAAGAATTTCCCGGCGGTCAATCTCGACAGCGTGCCCTTGAATCAGGATGATTCCCGGCACTCTCGAAACTGGACAACGGCATCAGGTGTTGCCTGTCTGGTGATTTTCGAGGGAGTCAACTGTCTTGAACGTTAAGATGAAGGAACGGTCGTGCGCTGGTCACAGAATTTTATTCCGACCATGAAGGAAGTCCCTGCTGATGCGGAGATTCCAAGCCATCAGCTCATGCTCCGCGCCGGATTGATTCGCCAGTTGATGGCCGGTGCTTATACCTATCTGCCGCTGGGATATCGGGCACTGCGCAAGGCCGAGGAAATTGTCCGTAATGAAATGGACAAGGCCGGTGCTGTTGAACTGCATATGCCAGCCCTTCAGCCAATCGATCTCTTCGAACGAACCGGACGTATCGAAGCGTTCGGGAATGTGCTGATCAAATTCAATGTGACCCGTCGTGATCACAAAGTTGCGATGGCGCTGGGGCCAACGCACGAAGAAGTCGTAACAGACCTGATTGCTCGACATGTGAGCAGCTATCGCCAGTTGCCGCTGACTGTTTACCAGATTCAGACCAAGTTCCGTAATGAAGAGCGTCCTCGCTTCGGGGTTCTGCGAACCAGCGAGTTCCTGATGAAGGATGCTTACTCGTTCAGTACATCAATTGAACAGCTCGATGCAATCTATACGGCGATGTACAACGCCTACGTTCGCATCTTCAAACGCTGTGGACTCGAAGCAATTCCAGTCGAAGCGGAAAGCGGTCCAATCGGCGGGGACGCGTCACATGAGTTCATGATTCCTGCTGATAACGGGGAAGACAGCATCGTTCGCTGCAGTGGTTGTGGATACGCAGCGAACCTTGAACGCGCTGATACCGGTCGAACTGCACCAACTCCGGCACAGGGGACTGCAGAAGTTGCTGTTGTTGATACCCCGAATGTCGGCAGCATTGAGCAGCTGTCGAAGTTCCTGAAGATTCAGCCAAGCCAGTTGGTCAAGACGCTGATCTATGTTGCTGATGGTGCTCCAGTGGCCGTCCTTCTGCGTGGAGATCATGAGGCAAACGAAGGCAAGATTCGTCGCGCTCTCGGGGCCAAAGAAGTTGGTCTCGCTGATGAAGCGACCATTCTCAAAGTGACAGGGGCTCCTGTCGGATTTGCTGGCCCAATTGGATTGACCTGCAAGATTATTGCTGACTTTGACGCGATCGCGGTGGCGGATGCTGTCGTTGGGGCGAACGCAAAGGATCAGCACAAGACGGGAGTGAATCCGGGACGCGACTATCAGGTGACCGGAACTTACGACCTGCGAAATGCAGTCGAAGGGGATCCTTGCCCAAAATGTTCCGCAGCAATCGGGTTTGTTCACGGAATTGAAGTCGGACACGTCTTCAAGCTCGGGACCAAGTATTCGGTGTCTCTGGATGCGACGTATCTCGATGAAAAGGAACAGCGTCACCCGATTATCATGGGTTGCTACGGGATTGGCGTGAACCGGATTATCGCTGGTCTCGCAGAGACCTGTCACGATGAGAACGGGCTGATCTGGCCGATGTCTGTCGCTCCGTATGAAGTCATTGTTGTTCCGTTGAACGTCAATGATGCAACGGTTGTCGAAGAGGCGAACAAGATTTACGAGCAGTTGAAGGAAAATGGCGTCGATGTCCTGATCGACGATCGAGACGCACGACCAGGGTTCAAGTTCAAGGATGCCGACCTGATCGGGATTCCGCTGCGAGTTGTCGTTGGCGGAAAAGGTCTGAAGGATGGTGTCGCTGAGGTGAAGTGGCGTACCGTCGCAGAGCCTTCGCTCGTGAAACTCGAATCGGTGGTTGCTGAAGTCACGGAAATGGTGAAACAGGCCAAAGCTGAATTGGCGAAGTAGTTCACTATTGGTCGCATGACGCCGGTTTCTGTTGTGTGTTTGGTGTCTGTGTTTTCAATGTCTGCGAGACCAGTGTTGTCGGTTCAGGCGACACTGGTCTCTTTGCAGTGCAGGGCTGTTGAGGGGGCGAGTTGCCTCCAGTGATTGCCTCTGGCTGAAATGATTGAAGTCTCCTGATTCATGTTTGAATTTCATCTCGATCACACAGATTCCAATTCTCGCGCCCGGTTGGGGCGGTTTTCGACCCCGCACGGAGTTGTGGAAACGCCGGTCTTTATGCCGGTTGGAACACGTGGGACAGTGAAGGGCGTTTGGCCTCACGAGTTGAAATCCATTGGTTCGACCATGATTCTGGCAAACACCTATCACCTGGCACTGCGGCCGGGAGAGGGGGTGGTGAAGGATCTCGGGGGCCTTCACGGGTTCATGAACTGGGATGGGCCGATTCTGACTGACAGCGGCGGGTTTCAGGTGTTCAGTCTCGCCGATCTCCGGCAGATGGATGACAATCGGGTTGTCTTCAAGTCGCACATTGATGGAAGCCTGCTTGATCTGTCACCGTCGAGGGCGATGCAGATTCAGGAGGATCTTGGGGCCGACGTCATTATGTGTTTGGACGAGTGTCCCCCCCATGATGCTCCGATGTCGAAGTTGCAGGCGGCAGTCGATCGCACGACCCGGTGGGCACGAATTTGTCGTGATTCTCATAAGAGGGAGGATCAGGCCCTGTTCGGAATCGTTCAGGGGGCGACAAACCCTCAGATGCGAGAGCGTTCAGCCGAGGGACTGCTTCCTCTCGACTTCCCCGGTTACGCCATTGGTGGCCTGAGCGTCGGGGAGGCACCTGTTGATATGTATTCGACTCTGGATGTGACGGTTCCGTTTCTGCCGGAGAACAAGCCACGGTATCTGATGGGGGTTGGTCGTCCTATCGATATAATTGAAGCGGTGTTACGTGGCGTGGATATGTTCGACTGCGTGATGCCGACCAGAAACGCCCGTAACGCAACTGCATTCACCAGTCACGGGCCGGTGAAGATGCGAAATGCGAAATATCAGCGGGATACACGGCCATTAGACGAGAATTGTGCGTGTCCGACATGTCAGCAGTTCAGTCGCGGATACCTGCGGCATCTGTTTCATGTTGGAGAAATGTTGGGCCCGATGTTGCTTTCGGTACACAATCTTGCGTACTACCAGCAACTCATTCGCGACTTGCGAGTGGCCATTAAGTCAAACTCCGCGCAGGAGTTTCGGCTTGACCATCTTGCCCGTACGGCGGTCGGTCCCTAAACTGGTCGCTTCATCTGTGCCTCTGGATGCATCCTGAGGTGCGGATTCCGTTGAAGTTTTGGCTCTGTTTTTTGTTCGTTTCTGGTTATTCGCAATGATTGAATGTCTGGGTCGATGCACTGTGCTGGCAGCTGATGCTGCACCTGCTGGTGAACCTGGGATGGGACAGTTTCTGGTGATCATGACCGGTGGTCTGGTCATTATGATGATTGTGCAGATGCTGTTCGGGCGCGGGGACTCGAAAGAGCGAAACCGTCGTGAGCAGATGATTGGCAACCTGAAAAAGAACGATCCGGTCGTGACGATTGGTGGAATTCTGGGGCAGGTTGTCAGTGTTTCGGAAGATAAAAAAGAAGTCACACTTCGCGTGGACGACAATACACGAATCAAATTTCAGGCCGGCGCCATTCGAGAGTCTCTTGCTCCACCACCTGCGAAACCAAAGGCTGGCGAGTAACGATTCGGGGTAGGCTTCCTTTGCCAAAGGGTGGCAAAGGAAATTAGAAAATGAAGTCGTCAGGTGTGCGCGTTCGGGTCAGTTGTACACACCACTTGTTGTAAAGAGAACAACGCAGCAAGACGCTGGCAAAAGAGAACAGGGACGGAGTAACTCGGGATGAATTCGCTCAGTATGAACCTGCTGCTCGCTGCTGAAGAGACGGTTGCAAAAGCCGCTGAAACCACGACCAACGTCACCGGCGGAGCCGTCTCCGACTGGAAGGGATGGATTGTCTTTCTGGCAGTCCTCGCTGTCGTTGTCGTGCCGTTTCTGCTTGGAAACCTGATTGCCAAAGCCCTGCGGATGCGGGACTACGGAACCAAGATCGGGATCGTGCTTTTCACGCTCACATTGGCGATCTGGCCATTTGCGACACGCATGATTGTTGGTGAAGATCCCCGAAGTGCGATCAGTCTCGGGATCGATCTCGCCGGTGGAACCAACATGGAATTCGCTGTTGACCGCGTTGCTGCAGAAGCAACCGGCAAAGAGATTAACAGCGAAATCATGGACAAAATGGTCGGTGCCGTCAGTAAGCGTGTGAACGCTGCTGGTACCGAAGAAGTTCCAGTTCGTCGCGTTGGCGTCGACCGAATTGAAGTCATTGTCCCTGGTGCTGATCAGGAAAAAATTGAGTCAACCAAGCGTAAGATCGTTGACTTGGGGAAACTTGAGTTTTCGATCCTTGCGACAACAGTTGATCACGCAGATTTGATCGCCCTGGCTGACCGCCTGGGAGATGACGTTAACGAGATTACACGCAATGGTCAGTTGATTGGAAAATGGCGAGCATCAGCGATTGATTCGACAACTGGACTGCCAAAGATCAGTGCTGACTCAACAAACCATACTCGTACCGTTGAACGCAATGGCCAGCAGGTCGTTCAGTATCTGGTCGTCGTTGATCCAGATCCAAAGCAGCGAATCGACGGGGAATTGCTTCGCAGCGTTCGTGAGACAATCACCGAGCGTGGCCTGGCTGTCGGATTTACATTCACCGATCGCGGTGGACATTTGATGCAGCAGCTGACTTCGCTGTATCAGCCACGTCCAGGTTCAAACTTCCGTACTCGTCTTGCGGTTCTCCTTAACGAAGAGATTCATTCTGCCCCAACCATCAACGCTGTGATTGGTTCAACCGGGGTGATTGAAGGTCAGTTCACTCAGACTGAAATCGATGAGTTGCTGGGGGTTCTGGACGCAGGTGCCCTTCAGGTTCCTCTGATTCGCACTCCAGTGAGCGAATACACAGTCAGTCCGTTGCTCGGGATTGATGTTCAGCGAAAGGGAACGATTGCGATGATCGTTTCTGTCATCGCCGTTTTGATCATCACGCTGGTTTACTACATGAAGGCCGGTTTCATCGCTGATATCTGCTTGATCCTGAACCTGATTCTGGTTCTGGGAGCGATGTCTCTGATTGACGCGACATTCACCCTGCCAGGGTTTGCTGGTCTGGTGTTGAGTATCGGGATGGCGGTCGACTCCAACGTTCTGATCTTCGAGCGTATGCGTGAAGAACGTCAACGCGGTTCCAGCCTGCGAATGGCCATCAAGAACGGCTTCGAAAAAGCATTCGGAACAATCTTCGACTCAAACGTCACAACCCTGATCACAGCTGTTGTGTTGTACTACGTCGGAACCGAGCAGGTGAAAGGATTTGCTGTCACCCTGTTTATCGGGATTGTGATCAGTATGTTCACCGCGGTTTATGTTGGCCGTCTCATCTTTGATATCGCCGAACACAAACGCTGGTTGACCGACGTGAAAATGCTCAACGTCGTTCCTAAGACGAATGTTGACTTCCTGTCGATGAAGTGGTCGGTTGGAGGATTGTCTGTTCTGCTGATGCTCGCTGGTCTCGCACTGGTAGCTGTCCGCGGTGCTGATAACCTCGACATCGATTTCCGCGGGGGATCGATGGTGAGCTTCAAGTTTGAAGGTGACGCTCCATCAGCGGATCAAGTTCGTGAAGCTCTCGATTCAAAGTTCGAAAAATCTCTCTCTCTGGAACGATTGACTCTGGATTCAACAGCGAACAAGCAGGTCTTGTTCCGAATCCGAACGATCGAATCCAACCCACATGTGGTGAGTGAAAAGATTCGTGACGCGTTTGCTGACACTCCTTTGAAACTCGTTCAGCAGTCCGTTCAAGTGTCCGCCTTGGCTGCGATTCCAGCTGCTGAGCCAGCCAAGACAGAAGAAGGAAGCGAAGCTCCTCCTGCGGTTGTTGATCCATTCGCAGGTGGGCACGAGGTTACCTTCAAATTGTCACAAGCTGTCTTGCCAGAATCGATTGCAGAGCAGGCTGTTGCTTACCTGAAAAACGTGACCAAGCTGGAAGGGGCCGACAAGTTGGTCTCTGCCGACGGTGTTGGTCAGGATGGCGGAAAAGTCGAAGAAGTCCGGTTGCGATTTGCACAGGGAGTTCCAGCTGCCGCCGCACAGGGAATGGTCGACGCATACATCAAGGAATGGAATGGTCTGCCTCACTTTGATGAAGTGAATACCTTCGATTCCGCGGTTGCAGGCGATACGCAGAAAGCTGCGTTCTGGGCTGTGATGATGAGCTTGGCGTCGATCGTGGCCTACTTGTGGGTTCGATTCCAGCACGTGACATTCGGTCTGGCCGCGTGTGTTGCACTGATCTTCGATGTTCTGGTCACTCTGGGACTTCTGGCTGTTGGTGCATATCTGAGTGGAACGCCAATCGCTCCATTGTTCATGCTGGAAGACTTCAAGATTAACCTGACCGTTGTGGCAGCATTCCTGACGATCATTGGTTACTCACTGAACGACAAGATCGTGGTCTTCGACCGTATTCGTGAAGTCCGAGGACGCAATCCACTGCTGACAAACAAGATGGT